>JAYOII010000004.1:13020-27422 GCA_038118685.1 Opitutia bacterium | reverse complement strand
TCGAGAACCTCGAACCCTTTTTCGAAAACCAATCATGAAACCTACCATTCCGACGAAAGAAAAATTCCTCTGTTTTCTTATTTTTGCAACGAGCGTATTTGCCGTGTCTCTGGAGGCTCAAAGTCCCTTGCGTGGATCGATTACCGAAGACCGAAAGGCCAAGAAACTTCTCGAGGCGGGGGATTCGCGCATGGAAGCGGACGAGAAATCCAAGGCCTTGGAAATTTGGAGGACCGTTCTGGACCAGTTTCCCCGCAGCAAGGTGAGGTTTGAAGCCCACATGCGCATCGGTGAATACTTGCTCACGAGCAAGGGTGCCTTCGACGAGGCACGCAAGCACTTCGAGACAGCCGCGGAAGAGGAAAACCGGGATGATGCGATGAGGGCTCAAGCGACCCTCAAGCAAGGGGTTTGTTTTTACGAAGCCCGTCTCTACGGAAAATGCTTCAAGGTTTTCCGCAAGATCATCGAGGATTTTCCGGCATCCGAGGAAGTCAACCGGGCGTATTATTACATCGGTCTCGGTCATTTCAAACAGGGCCATTACAGCCGGGCAATCGAATCCTTGGAAAAGGTAGGCACTGCTTTTTCGGAGAAAGAGAAGGGGAAGGAAAAAGTGGAGGCGGGCAAACGCTTGTTCGTCAAGATCGAGGATGCCGATTTGGCCATCCTCGCTCAGGAGGATGCGGTCGAAGTGCTTTGCAAGACCAAGAGAGGGGATGAGGAAACCCTTTTCTGCCGTGCGATCGGTCGCAACGCCCGAATCGTGTTGGGGTCGATCTCGACCCAGTTGGGGAGGGTGAAAAAGGGGAACGGAGTACTTGAAGTAGGGGGAGGGGACAGTGTGGAGGTTCTTTACTTGGACAAGCACACCGCGAAGAAGGAATTCGGAGTCAAACGCCTGAAGCAAGTTCAGGTAGTCGGACAGGGGAAGGCGTCCATCATGGATGGATCCTATCGGGACACTTTGAATGGAGTGGTTCTTGGTAAAATCGCCAATTTGCAGGTGAACGATCCGGATTGGGACGTCTCGCCCAAGGCCGACCGTCTGAAAGTCACGGTCGAGGTCAGACGGAACAAGACGCCCGAAGAAATCGACGAGGAAATTGCCGGGCTCGTCGCTAGCGGAGCCATTGACCAACCCGCCGAGGGGGAAGAGGCCTACGATCCTTTTTCGGAAGATGGGGACGGTCCCAAGATAGATAAATTCAAGACCGTCGACTCAGTGGTGGTCCATTTGGAAGAGGCTGTAATCGATAAAGCCGAATTCTCGAGTCCTTCCGCTGATTCCAAGGAGGAGAAAAACGCGGATGGAAACGAATCCAAGGTCTTTGCCGAGGACGCTGATACCAAGGCGGTATCGGTGCCCGCCGAATTATTGAAGGATGATTCTACCCACAGTGGCGTTTTTCGGGGCGTGGTATCCGTCGAGAATCAGGCCGAGGTCAAATCGGACGCAAAACTGCAAGCCCTGCCCGGTGACCTCGTTCGGATCGTTTACCTGGACAAGCTGAACGTTTCGGACGACGAGCGCAAAGTGATCTCTTCGGCCAAATGCATCGAGGGGAACGTCGGTGGGGTACGCGTTACCAAGACGCGGATCGACGACGAGGAGTTGCGCTTGCGCACCGAACTCAAGACGGCTGCGGCGCTGGCGGAAATCGGAAACCATTACAAGGAGTTCGGGTTGGCCGACAAAGCGAAGTCCAAATACAAGGAGGCCATCGCCGTGGGAGAGGAGACCGCCAAGTCCGCCCGCAAACTGAAGGGGCGAATCCTCGAGGAATCCTACGTCGGCTTGTGGAAGATTTATTTTGCCATGGAAAATTACGGGGCCGCCGCCGCGATGAGCCGGCGCTTGCAAAACGAGTTTCCCGAGAGTCCGTTCGTGGACGATGCCATCCTGCAGCAAGCCAGCGTGGCCAAAGAGAGGGGAGACCTCAAGACCGCGATCTCCCTGTTCAGAGGCCTGACCACGATCAAGAACAGCGAGCTCAGGGGTGAGGGGCAATTCGGCATTGCGGAATGTTACGAGCAAATGGCCTTGCAAGCGGGCGAAGGCAAGGGACAAGGTTATTTCGAGCAGGCGTTTCGGGCCTACCAGGGAGTCTACGAAAATTATCCGGAAAGCGGACGGGTCGGCGATGCCGTTGCGAAGATGGCGAACTTTTACTACAAAAAGAAAGACTACCGTCGGGCGATCGACGTTTTCGAGACCGTTTTGGAGAAGCACCCCGACGCCGGGTTTCTCGACGTTATTCTCTTCAACTACGGGAGATGTCTTTACCGGGTCGACCGCAAGGCGGATGCCCGCCGCAAGTTCGACCAAATCATCAACGAGTTTCCGGATAGTAATTTGGCCGGGGAAGCCAAGCGCATAAGCGAAGCGTTGGCCAAGGCCGGTCATTGAATTCATCGCGGAAACCTTTTTTTCTTACGAACCCATCTTTATCCTTACTCAATGAAAGCCAATAAATTGCTTGCCACCTTCATCCTTTCAACCGCTTGGGTTTTTCACCTGTCCGGTCAGGAAGCGAAAATTGATCCGGTTTCTCAAAAAGCCGCCGACCTCGAGGCCCAGGTCCGAAAACTGGATACCAGTTCGGTCGAAGGGGCGAACGCCTTGCTTGAGCTCGTCGACCTGTATCACGGAAATGCCCGGGGCTTCGGTCTCGTCCGGGCAGGCAAAACTTTCGTGAAGGCTCATCGCGATCATCCCCGCCACAAGGAAGTGATGCTGAAGTTGCTCGACGGGCAGCTCATCCTTTCGCGCAACGAGGATATCGTATCGACCTCCCGTCAGTTTCTCGAGTTTTACGGCAAGGACCGGGCCTCCGCTCAAGTGGCCCGCCATCTAGCCGAGGTTCTGGAACGGCAAGGCAAGAAAATGGACGCAGCCGAGGTCTTTGAGAGCTCCTGGCGCCTGTCCGGCGCCAAGGATTGGAAGAGCGGATACCGGGCCGTTCGGCTCTTCGGCGAATCGGGTGCCGGTGGCGCCAAGGAGGGGGGACGTTTGGCGCTTGAGATGTTGGACAAACTCAAGGGTACGCCCGCCATGGAGTTGGCGAATTATGCCTTTGACCGTTGTTCCAACGGGAATTGGGACCGCAAGGGAGCCATCGCGCTCGGGGAAAAACTCATTCGGATGAACTTGATCCGCGATTCCAATCGCAAGGCCGAAGTTCATTATCTTGTGGCCGGTCACCTGTGGGGAACCGGACAACGCCTCAACGCGATCACCCATTACCGCAAGGCCTGGGATCTGAAAAAGGACGACGAGGGATATCTCAAGCAGTTGATCGCGGTCCTTTACGAAGCTTCGGGCAAGGTGGGGCAGCTCAAGCCCCTGGTCGACGACTATGGAAGAAGGTTTCCCGAAAATCAGGAATCCTTTGGACATTCGCTTTCCAACCTCGCCCATGCTCATGCCCGCGAGAAGCAGTTGCCTCAGGCAGTAAGCGTAGCCGCTCAGGCTCTCTCTCGTAGCCCGGGCTACAGAGATTTGGCGAATTACTACGTGCGCTGGATGAACGAGCTGGATCCCCAGCGCCTGCCGGAGGCCGAGCAAGCCCTCCGCGGGGCTTTCGCCAAAGCTCCCTCGAAGACGCGTCACTTCATCCGCTTGGCCCTCGCTATCGATCTTTACCGGGATCGTACGAAGGACGAGAACCGGGCCCGCAACGAAATTCGAGTGATGCTTGGAGAGGAACCGGTCAACGACAGCCGGATTGCCTCGGCTCTTTTCTGGTACTTGAGTTCCGCTCCGGATGAGGGAACTTTCCGTCGCGAGGCTCAGGAGTTGATCAAGTATGCTCAAGCCAACGGACATCTTTCCCACCTTCGCTCATGGCTGCAGGATTGGGCGAAGGGCAACGGGAGCACGGACTTGGAGAAAGGCAACCGGAAATGGCTCCGCACGGAAATCAAGAAGCTCAACGAGCATCCGGAAGTCAAGGAATGGATCGCCTTTGACAAAGCCATTGGCTCAAACAAGCCATCCGCTTTCCTTTCCTTGTCCAAGAAGCTGAACACAGAAGCCAAGTTCATCCGCTTTCATTCCGAGCTCGGGCATGACTATTGGCGATACGCGGGGAACAAGGACCGAGCCTTGTCCATTCCCCACTACAAAGCCTTGGCCGAGCGCTTTGCCAAGGATGCGATCCGTGCTTCGAGCTGGCTCGAGGTAACCCAGTACGGGACGGAGGCCGATCAAGTGGAAGCCTTGCGCCATCTTCTGCAAGCGGATCCGACCAAGGATCCAAGGTGGTGGCACTCGGCGCTCAGCGTCGCCGTCAAATCTGAAGACCCGGTTCTCTTGTCTCAAGCCTACCAATACCTCGCAAAGGCCGAGGCGAAATTCGGCAAGAACCTCAGCTACTTCAGCAAGAACTACTCTTTTCTTGCCGATAACGGGAAAAAGACCGAAGCCGACCAATACTTTGCCAATCACAAGGATTTGGACGCCGGAAGTTCCGAGTTGAGAAAGGTCATTCTACTCCGGATGGAAGAGCAGGATGAAAACGCCAAGGCCCGTGAGTTTGACAAATTGCGAAAGGGGGATCACGATCAACACGGAGCTTACGCGGGAGACTATGCGGGGATTCTCTTCGCCAAGAAGGACTGGGGAAATTTCATTCGGGTACTGGACGAGGCGAAGAAACGGCAGGATCAACGCCCGTTGCGTTCTTTTACCATTGATGCCGGGAAGGTAAGTTCCTGGATCTCGACGATACGCAAGGACGAGGAGATCTCCGCGCAGGACAAGAAAAGCCTTCTCGAATCGTTGAGGGATCTCGACGTTTTCAACTATTCGGTCTTTGCCACCTTGGCCCTTTTGGAAAAGGAAATGCAAAAAGACATGCCTGAGATCGAAAGGCTCAAGGCCATGCGTTCCGCTCTCCTGCGAGCCGACAATAGCTCCCACGGATGGAACGTCGCCTTGGGGTTTGCCCAAACGGCCCTGTCCTCGGGGGATTATGCCGGAGCCGCCACTTTGTTGACCGGAGCTCAGTCTTACGCAGGCAACGTGCCCGGCAGCTACAAGGAGACCGGGCGTGGGTTGTTGGCTCAAGCCTACTCGAGAATCGGCGGAGTCGGCATGACCATCGACAAGGAAAGCCCCTTGGCTCCCTTGATGGAAATTCTCCTTCAACTCAGGTTGGGTGACAATGAGAGGGCTCTTGAGGCCTACCTCGAGCGGCAAAAGCTCTTTGACAAGCACCGGGACGAAATGCCTCTGGAACTGATCCTGTTTGCCGCGGAATCTCACGTTGCGGCCGGTGGGGACGAGAACCATCAGCGGGTGGAGGACCTTCTCGCCGTTTGGTTGGTCAAGAACGACGAGTCCAAGAATTTCAGCGACAAGGAAAAGGCGAGCGTTCGTCTGCTTCTGGCCCGGAACTATTTCAAGTGGCTGCGTTTCGACGCCGCCCGCAGCGAATACACCACGGTTAAGAACTCCTATCCGGACAGCGAGGATGCGGTCGAGGCGGAATTCGGAATCGGAGAATCCTTCATGGCTCAGAAAAACTATTCCAAGGCGGAGGAAATCTTTGAGGATCTGGCCAACAGTCGTGATTCGAAAGTGATCATTCGAGCAGAGTTCATGCGTGGATTGCTTGCAAGCAACCAAGGGGACCGCGACCGGGCCCGTGACATTTTCCGATCCGTTCTGGAGCGTGTGCCGGACGTCAAGCTTGCCAACGAAACCCTCTACAACCTGGCCGAAGTATACGGGGTCGAGCAGCGCTTCATGGATCAGCTCCAACTCTTGCGGGCAGTCGGGCGCTTGGGCCAAACCTCCAAGCGTTGGCACGAACCCGGAGTTGCTCTCTCCATTGTCGTTCAAGACAGCGACTTGGGAATCAGTCGGGGGCATACCAGCATCCCGGTGAACATTCGCACTCAGCCTGGAGGAGATGCCGAACAAGTCAACTTGATCAGTGGCGGAGCGGGCAAGGGCTTGTTCATGGCCGAGGTGCCGACGGCCCTCGGTGTCGTATCCAAGGACGACCGCGTTCTTCAGCTCAAGGGTGGAGACGTGATCACGGTTGATTATCCGGAGGAATTCAAAAAGGAATTCAAGTTTCACATGATGGGGACCAATGAGATCAACGTCGCCTCGGATGCGGTTTTCGACGCGGCCAGCAGTCCGGTCATCGAGGAAGGGGACGCCAACGAGTCTTTCACCGAAAAGCTTCTTTCCGAAGAGAAGGCCGAAGACGAGGAGGAACTGTCGTCGGAAGGCAGACCCTCCAATGAAATCAAGCCCGGCAACTTCGTCTATCTGCGGGTTCGGGATTTCGATCGTGACTTGACCGACCAAGCGGATCGGGCCCTTGTGAAGCTCGATGGCACGAGTGGAGATTCCGTAACCGTGGAGCTTGAGGAAACCGGGCCAAGCACGGGAATTTTTCTTGGGCGCGCCCAAACCGGCGAACTGCCGGCCGGGGCTTTGTCGAGCGACGTCTCGATCGAGAGCAGTCCGCTCATGGCCATCGACAAGGATACCGGTTCTTCCTGGATCAGCGAACCGGACGGAGCCACGCCCAAGTGGCTCAAGGTCGACTTGAAGGACGTGTACGACGTTACGGAAGTCACTCTTCGTTCACCGAACCAACCCCGACCGTCTTCGAGATGGACTTACCGGAATGCCAAGGGACAGGACAGCGCTTTGGTTCTCAATGACAACGGAAGCTACGAGGCCAAGACGGGCGAGGAGGTGGAAAAAGGCAAGTGGAAGTACGAGGGAGCCATGGAAAGGTTTACGCTTTCGCCGAAGGACGGCAACTCAACTGTCTTCACTTTATCTGCAAACGGTCGGTTCGAGGCGGAGAACAAAGGGGGCAACCCACACCTCAGGGACGGCCTTATGGAGGCTGCCAACCAAGCCCCCGTGCGGATGAGACTGAATGGCAGTCATGACGGCCGCTTTTGGTACGAATTGGGCCGCTGGCCGGCCGCTCCCGAGCGGGCAAGCCTGGAACCGAGCGGTGATTCCATGACCCTTCGGACTTACCTGGCCAGAGGGAATCCGACCCTGCATGATTGGGAAAGGTTCGCCAAATGGCTCAAGAGCAGGGAAGCCGAAGAAACCGAGGAAGCGGACGACCTCGAGTGGGTTCTGTCCGAGGAAATCATCGAAGAAGGTGGAAAGGATTCAAAGACCGCCCGAATCGTCACTTGGTCGGGCAAGTACGCTCAACCGAACGCGGGAGCCTCGCGCTTTTTCGTCTCTTCGGAAAACGCCGCTATCCTGATCAATGGCAAGATGGTCCTTGAGCCCGACGCCTCGAGAGCAAGAAAGAGCAGGTCGGTCGACGTCTTTTTGGAATCGGGTATGCATGATTTGATTGTTGTCGCATACGTTTCGAACCATAAGGCCGGGGTGAAAGTCACGCGTGCCCGGGAAAACCCGAACGTCGAGGAAATCGTTTCCGGTCCATTCCGTCCTTCGGACTTCGAGGTGGCGGTCATTGATGAAAAGAAGGATGATGAGGAAGAGCTTGAAGTCGCCGTTTCGAAGAAGGGATCCAACTGGACGTTTTCGATTCCCTCGGCTTATCTTCGTCACGTGGAATTTGTCTTCGACGAATACGTCGGGCAATCCCTTGCTGTCAATCAAGTCGAGGTCAAGGCGGGCGATCAATTGCTCGTCCCAACGGAGGCTGACATTCTTGCGATGTCGGAAAACGACGTTCTTGAAATCACCGCGGGAGACGAAGTCGTGGCCAGTTACGTCGATGAGTTCGGCCGGGGTGGATCAAAGAACCGTTTGCTTTCCAAAACTTTGACCGCGACCTACTACAATGCCAAGATTCGTCCCGTGAGCTATGGGTTTGCCCGCACTGCGTCCGGGCAGGTTCAGGAGATGGAAAAGGAATTGATGCGGATCGATCCGGGCGAACGCATCGTGGTCGAAGTGACCGATTACGACATGGATCTGACGCCCGAGGTCGACAAGTTGAAGGTCGAGGTTTTCCGCAACAACGAAGAACCGATCGTTCTGGAAGCAATCGAGACGGAGGAAAACAGCGGAATTTTTCGCACCGAGATCGATACCTCCGCCGAAGAGGAGGAAGGGAAGCTTCGGGTTGTTCCGGGAGACCGGGTGAACTTGCGTTACGTCGACCCTCAAAACACCTTCCCGGGGCATTCCTTTTACCGCGAAGGACTGGTTTTCGTTCGCAAACCCACCGACGGTTTCGTCCGGATCGTGGAGACGCGTTACGTACAGTCCGATTCAGGCGGTGCGTCTTCCCTTTACCTTCCGCGTTCCGAAGAGGCTCCGGAAGTTTCCGGTTTTGCTTACGAAATGCCGCTCACGGTCGAAGTGATCGACCCGGATGCGGCCAAGGACAGCCTGTCGAAGACTACGGTCAAAATTGTCGTCGGGGAAGGAAACGCCAGCCGGGAAGTCATGCTTGAGTGCGAACTTTCCTCCGCTTTCGGTGAGTCGGAAACGGCTCCCGTCGGGATCTCGAACTGGCCTCTTTACGAGGGCCGTTTCGTGGGACAGGCAATCTTGCGTCTTGGAGGAATCGGCAGCCCTACCGTTATTCCGGCCGGAGTCGATACCCCGAATAACCTCGAGGGCCGCTTGCTTGCCCCTGAAGGTGAGGAAGAGGAAGACGAGTCTGACTTGACGATAAGAGTCGTCAATTTGTCCGGTTCGGACTTGGTGGTCGCTGGCTACGAGGACGTGGACAGAACGGAAGGAAACGGCACGACGCTCACTTCCGAGGGCAAGATGATCGCAGACGGCGAATTGGCCATCACTGAGTCGGATTACGACGAACCGGTCAGCACGCTTTATATGGGCGAGAAGGTTTTCTTTCGAGTCGTTGATCCGGACCGTGACGTTTCCGAGGAGCGCGACCGGGTCGAGGTCAAGGTGGAGACCAAGTTCGGAGAGAAGGAAATCGTTTCCCTCGAGGAAACCTTCAGCCATAGCGGAGTCTTCACCGGTTCATTCAGGTTGGATCCTTCCGAGAAACCGGTGGCGGGCAACTTGGACGGAAACCTCAGCATCGAATCCTTCTTCGGGGATTTGATATCCGCTACCTATCACGATCCGGCGGCCAATTCCGAAGAGGGATTCGTTGATTATACGGCGGAGGCCACCGTTTCAATCGGAGCGGACGGCTTGATCTCCTCCTTCAGCAAAATCTTTGCCGACGAGGAATTGGCCGTGCGTACGCAATTCCACGTCGCCGAGAGCTACTTCGAGCTCTTCAAGAGTCACCTTAAGCTCGGTCGCGAAGAAGAAGCTTCCGAAGATCTCGAAAAGGGCAGGCTTCATCTCAAGCAACTGGTCGAGGATTATCCCGATCCCAAGTACGCTCCCCGCGTGAATTACTTGCTCGGTCAGTTCTCACAGGAGCTCAAGGAATGGGACAAGGCGATCGAAGCCTACGAGACGATCGTGAGGAATTTCCCCGAGCACTCGTTGGCCGCCGACGCCCAGTACAAATTGGCTCAGGCCTATGAGGAGGCGAAGCGTTTCGACGACGCCCTCGAGGCTTACGTCACCTTGGCCTCGACCTATCCCAAGAGCCCCTTGATTGCCAACGCCATGATCCGGATCTCGGAATACTTCTACAAGCGTGAGGTTTTCGATATCGCCGCCCAAGTGGGGATCAAGTTCGTCGAGCGCTTCGATTCCCACAAATGGTCTCCCAAAATGGCCTTCCGCGTAGGACAATGTCATTACAAGGACGAGAAGTATACGGATGCCGCCTTGGCCTTTGATGATTTCGTCAAGCGCTTCCCTGATGCCGAACTTTGTTCCGAGGCTCTTTTTTGGAGTGGAGAAAGCTACCGGATGGGCAAGAAGATTCCCTTGGCCTTTCAACGGTACAACCGATGCCGTTGGGATTTCCCGGAGAGCGATGCGGCCAAGTATTCCCGCGGTCGTCTGGCCTTGCCCGAAATGCTGAACCAATTCGAAAAGGAAGCGGCCTTGGACGACGAGTAGTCTGTCCCATACGCCTAACTCAAAGCAAATCATGGAACCCAAAGATCTGAATTCCAGCGAATCGAACTCTTCCCAGGAGTCCAACGTCACCGAGTCCAACGCAACGGGTCCGGACACTCAAGTGGAAGAAGTTGTTTCCGAGCCCACTTGGCTTGACGGCGTAATGCAGGAGGGCGCCCTTGGGATGTTGCTTGAAGGAGGTGCCTTCATGTGGCCCATCCTTATTCTTGCCATCGTCGGATTGGCCGTGGTCATCGAGCGATTCCGGAGCCTGAAGATGCTCGATTCCGACGATGACTCCCTTCGTCAAAAAGTCATTGATCTTTTGTCGGACGACAAGCCCGAGGAAGCCTTGGAAACGTGCGAGAATTCGCGCGGGCCCGTGGCCGCGGTCTTGGCAAACGGCCTGCGCAAATACCTCGTCCTCAAAAAACTGGGTCATGACCAAGGCCAAATTGAGGAGCAAGTGGTCAAGAGCATGGAGAGCTACGGCGTGCACATCGTGTCGGCTTTGGAGAGGCATTTGCCTATTTTGGCGACTATTTCCAGCGTGGCTCCGATGCTTGGTTTCCTTGGGACGGTGGCCGGGATGATTCAATCCTTCGAAGACATTGTGGCGAAGATGGGCGAGGTGAATATCGTCGAGGCGGCCGCCTCCGGTATCTCGGTGGCCCTTTACACCACCGCCTTCGGGCTGATTGTCGGAATTCCCGCCTACCTGTTTTTCAACTACTTCAGCAGCGTAATCAACAGTTTCGTGCTGAAGGTCGAGTCGACGGCGGCTGAATTGATCGAGGTGGTGACCATACGTCTTACGCTCGACCGGACGGAGGAACAAACCGCCGGCAAGAAAAAGCCGGTCAGTGGGTCATCTTCCAAGAAGACGGAGGAATGAAGCTTCGGCGCAACAAGTTGTTGGCCGAACCACCGGCCGGTGCCTCGAGCGACATTGCCTTCATTCTGATCGTGTTTTTCCTCGTTTGCGCATCCGTTCAGCCCGAGCAAGGACGACCGCAGGAAATTCCCAAGACCGAAGAAGAACCGGACAAGCAGGAAGAGAACAAGAACCCCGAAGTCGAGCTTACCCGTACGGTCGTCATTCTCAATGGCGATCCCTTGAAGGACAAATCCTTCGAACCCCGGTTGAATTCCCTGCTTGCCGACAAGCAGAACCCGGGTGACCGGGTCGTGATGCTCAAATCCCGCAAGGACGTGTCCTACGAACGGTGGATTCTTTTTACTGGTCTGATCGAGAAAGCGGGCGGGATCGTGACCCTGCAACTGGAGGAGGAGCAGGTCCAAGTCGTGAACTGAGTCATGAAGATTCCCAAGCGCAGATTCGAGGCATCGGTCCCGTCCATGGCCATGGGGGACATTGCCTTTTTGCTGCTTATCTTCTTCGTAATCTTGGCCAAGGCTCAGGACGACAGCCATCTTCGTTGGGAGCCCGCGGCCGACGAGCAGCTCGAACAAGCCAAGAATTACAAGGCCAGCGTCGTCATCGACGTCAAAAACAAGACCTACTTGAACGGACGTCCCATTGCCCAAGCCCAACTGGAAGGCGCCTTGGGCGAACTTCTGGGAGATGCCGAGCCGAGCAAGCGCACCGTTTTGCTCAAGGTCCACAAGGATGCCACCGTCCTTCAATTCGAACCGGTGATCGAAGCGGTGAGCAAATCAGGAGGCGAGATTCATCACGTGCTCGAGCAGGAGCGCAAATAATTTCAAAACCAAAACCAAACATGAGCGAAGAACCAATCGTCGAACCAATCGCGAGTCCCAAGGGGGACTTCAAAAAACTTGGGCGCAACAGCCAAGCCGTCGTAGGGGAACTGAGGGAGTTTCTCGCCACCCTCAAGGGCAAAAGCCCGAAGGAAATGATGGGAGCGGTGGCGGAGAGCGGACTTTTTCAAAGCCTTCTCGTATCGACTGTCGTCATGTGTTGCCTCGTTTTCGCCCTCTCGATCATTCCCTACTACTTGAACCAAGGCGACGGACAAGCCGAAGCCGTCGGGGAATCGCAGGGTCCGTCGGCCGGCTCGAGCGAGGTCGAACCGGTTTCACCTTCAGGGGAATCGCCGCCCGAACCAACCACCGTTCCCGATACGGTCCAGACCCCCGAGCAAAAAACGGCAGATCTTCTCGGGGTGGGTGAAGTCGCCGATCCCAATTCCAACCCCCTCGAGTCCTCCGGAGACGACCTGCTCGACGGATTGGACGATCTCTGATCAAAACCAAGACATGAGGTCGCTTTTGCGCGAACCCGCCTTCATCGGGCTTTTCTCCTTCACGCTTTTGACGGCCGTGGCCTGGGCCTATGTATGGTTGGATTGGCTTGTTCTTCATCAACGCTCCGTATACTACCAATGGAACGTTTTTGGTTCCGCTTGCGTTCTGGCCGTTGTTTGGATCGTTCTTTCCCTCCGGTGGAACCGGGTCTTGCGCCGGTTGGTCCTCTCGTTTTGCTTCTTTCCCTTTTGGCTGTTTCTACTCTTTGTTTTCAAAGAGATGGGTGGAAACGAACCTTGGGGGACCCTCAGGCTTTACGTCGCCCAAGGGGGCCTATTCATCGCTTTCCTTCTCGGTCTTGGGTGGTTGACCTGGTTCGTGGATCGACAGTCCAGGCTCTTCCAATTCAAAAGGTTGTCCATGGCCGGGAATCGCAATACCCATGGCCCCGTCGGACCCCTCCGCGCGATGCATTCCTCCATCGCCGTTCCGCAACCCGGTTTGAGCATTTGGAACCCCTTCGATATGGATGCCTGGTATTACGGGAGCAAAAGGCAAAAGCTCCGCCAATCGATTTCAGTGATGTTCGGGTACCTCGTCCTCTTCCTGCTGCTTGTTTTCTTACTCTTTCAGCTTTCCGGTTGCCATGAGCTTTACGAGATGCCTGCCGGCGGAGGGGAACAAAAACCCAACCAACCGGTGGTCAAGGTGCAGAAGGTGATCAAAAAGAAAATTATTTTCAATCCTCTTAGCAAAGTGATAGCCAAGGTTCCCCCGATCGAGGAGATCAAGCTCCAGTTGATGGAGATCACCAAGCACGCCTACACGGTTGGATACGGGAAGGGCGCGGGGGCCGGTTTCGCCGGAGGAACGAACCGGGGCAAGGTGCGCTTCATTCGTTTGGAGTACAATGGCGGAGATTGGGACCAGGGAATCGACGCCGACTTGAATATGCTCGTGCAATACAATTTGCGAACCCAGCACAAGATTGCGGAGCGTCCGGAAACCCGCAAGGTCATCCAGTTGCGCAATTTTCCGGTCGGGAAAAGCCCTCCGATCGTCTACATGACCGGTCAGAAGAACATAAGCCTGGGCAAGACCGAGACCGACGTACTCAGGGAATACTTGACTGAAAAGCACGGCATGCTCTTTGCCGACAATGGAGGAAGCGCTCACTGGGGCAACCAGTTCAAGGCCCTCATGAACCGGGTTTTGCCAAACGTATCCTACATCCGGGTTCCCCTCGATCACCCCATCCACCGCATTCCCTTTCCCATCCCATTTCTTCCCTACGTCGCTCCCCATGGCGGGACCGATGCCCTGGCTTGGGTGGTCAATGGCCGAATCGTCGCCTATTATCATCCCGGGGATATCGGGGATGCCTGGGCCGACGACCATGCGGGAGTGCCCGCTCAAATATGGGAAGCTTGCTATCAACTGGGAACAAACGTCATATTCTATGGACACACGGAGTACAGCAAATGGTTAGAAGCCCGAAAAAAATCAGATTGATTCCACGCTTGGCGGTTCTGTTCGCCATCTTTCTTTCCCCTCTTTCCGAGGCGGCCCGCTTGGACTACTTGGAGCAAATGCCACTCGAGGCCTTTGCCAAGTTGCGTGAGATCGAAAAGCATCAATTGAAGATCGCGGAAAAATTTTACCTGAAGGGAGAACACAAGGCTGCGGCCGCCGAATACGACAAGTTTCTGACCCTCTACGAGAGAAGCGCCGGGGGGCCGTATTCTCTGCTGATGTGGGCCCATTGCCAAGTCAAGCTCAGGTTGGTCAATACGGCGATCCGGGATGGATTTCAGTCGGTGATCGATTATTGGCCGGAATCCCATGAAGCGGTGGTTTCCACTTTCATGATCGGGAAGTGCCATCTGCTCAATGGGGAGCCTTCGAAAGCCGACAAGGTTTTCGCTCAATTGGCGGATGAGTATTCCAAGCATTCCTTGGCAACCCTTTCGCGGGTCGAGATGCTGGGCATTGCGAGTGGCCGAAAGGACAAGGACAGGCAGGTCGAACTTTGGACGGATATTGCATACAAGACCCCAAAAACCAAGGAGACCGCATCTTATCGCGCTTCGTCGGCACGTAGTTTGGCCACTCATTTTTTTCAGGAGAACGAATTTCAAAAAGGGGTCGAGGCGCTCGAGACCTATTACGACAAAACCCGCCCCGAGCGGGTCCATGC
>JAYOII010000004.1:0-13010 GCA_038118685.1 Opitutia bacterium | reverse complement strand
GCCGTGCACGACGTATGCAATGCGGTGGTTTCCCGGCTCTTTCGGGTTTCCGAAACCAAGGCTCGCGCGGAAAAGCTCGGGGACGGACTGATCTCCTTTGTCGAGATGGCTCTGCCGGACGGTTCGGAGGACAAAAAGGACAAGGCCCGGACCCGGGATCTGCTTGAAAGGATTGCGAGCATTCACAAGTCGCTTGACCGGGACAAGCAGGTCCTTGCCGCCTATGAGCGGATGGGGAAGGTTTTGGGTATGGATGACGAGATTCTCGGAAGTATGGCGTCTTGGCACAAGGGAAAGAAAAGGATCGATCAAGCCCGTGCGATCTACGGGCGTTACAAGGACCAGGTGAACGGCAGGCGGGCCATTGCCGGATCCTACCGTGAGGAGAAGAACTACGAGGAGGCCGTCCGCCAATACCTTTCGCTCATCGGTTTGGACAAGGACCGGGAAGCCGATTGGCAAAGGGACGTCGTGGGGACTTGGCGGGATGCATCCAAATGGGACAAGGCCATCGCCACTTACCAAACACTTCTGAAGGTCGACCCGGACCGGTTTTCCGAGTATAATTGGGGGATCGCGGAATGCCATGAGAAACTCTCCAAATGGAAGGAAGCGATCCTTTCCTACCGTCAGACCGACAAGTTTCCGGAAGCTTACTTTCGCATGGCCGAGTGCCACCGTCACCTCAAGAAATGGAACGAGGGTCTCATCCTTTTGAATCAAGCCCGCTCGCATGAGAACGTGGCCGACCGGGCACAACATCGGATCGCTCAGTTCTACGAGATGTCCGGGCAGAAGGAAAAGGCCATCAGGTCCTTCCAGGTTACCTGCAAGAAATACCCCAAGAGCAGGTATGCGAGCATCTCGCACGCCCACTTGCAGACCAAGTACGGCATAAGCGTAACCCTGGGCGGGGCGACCGACGAGTAAGTCGGACTTCTCTCCAAGAAGCCGATGGATCGGAAGGCTAAGTAGCCCAGTCCTTTAGAACTCTCTCGAGATGCTGAGCCCGATTACGCGGGGCGAACCGGCCACGCCGGGAGCATTGCCATTTCCAAAACCGAGGTTGCTTACGAGTGAAGTATAATATTCTTCGTCCGTCAGGTTGCTTCCGAAAACGGCAAGGTTCCAATCATTGACGGCATAAGCAATATTGGCATCGATCAAGGTGTAGGTTCCTATGTTATCGTCCGAGTTTGCGCCGGTGTTATCCCAATAGTAAGACTTCCCAATCGTACGCGAACCCAATTGATAAGAAAGTCCGTTGTCGAGCTCATGAGACAGAAGAAGGGAGAGGGAGTGAGACGGAACAAAGGTCAGTTGCTTTCCGTTCAGGGCAGTAAGGGCGGAAACCTTTTCGAATTCGCTCTCCATTAGTCCGTAACTTGCGCTGAATGCCCAACCTCCCTCAAGCAACCAAGTCGAGTCGATCTCAATGCCGTAAACGGAGGCTTCATCCGCATTTTCCAAGTAGTAATCCATTCCGGCTCCGTTTAGTTCGAATTGGTAATCCTCTATATCATTGAAAAAGGCAGTCAGGTTGACCTTCCAACTTTCGGATGGAGAAAGATCAAGCGAAGCCTCGTATGAGGTGATTTTCTCTTCGGAGAAAACCTCTTGTCCTGCCGTGCCTGTAAAAGCCGAGTATCCTCCGGGTTTCTCGGTATACCCGATTTTCAGGTTCAAGGAAGTGATGTCCGAAACCTTGCGTTGCCAATTTGCCGAAGCGGCCATTCCGGAGAAATCTTTTGACTCGTTAATGGGTAGGGACATGGTATTGGTGCGGGACAGCCCTTTGTCAAAACGATCATACCTCGCGGAGAAACCAAAAGTATCCGAGTCGGACAACGGTTTTGCAAAAGATGCGAATGCGGCCAAATTCTCGCTGTCCAAGACGTATTGAGTTACGATGTTCATACCCACGAATCGCGTGGCCGTACCCTCGACCTCATCATCTGAGTAAAAGAGTCCGGCAACCCAGTCGATTTCTTCATCCTTTTGTGATTCCAACCTGAGTTCCTGGGAAAAAGAAATTTGTTCCTGTTGGATTGTTGAAGTGAAGGTTCCAAAATTGAAGTCAATGTCGAGTAAGTTCGGATTCATCTCCCAATCATTTCTGCTGGTAATGGAAATGAGTTCCCCAAGTTCGGTGCTATGTTGGACTTTTAAGAACTGCTGATTTTGATCAATATCGGTTTTTTCATCCAGAGTATTTACGCTTCGGGCGTAGAAATCGGTTTGGTTTCTCATGACCAACGGTTGGGCTCCCAGTTCGTGGGTTGCGAAAGAAAGACCCAATGTGGCGCGGGTCCCTTCGCCTCCGTCCCAGTGCAGTCGCAGGCCGCCGTTCCAACTCTCCGAGTCGTTGTTACGCCCGGCGGAGTTGTTCAGAAAGCCATCGCTCAACGAGCGCTGGACGGCGAGGGAATAGGACAGGTCGCCATCCATCGGACCCGAGCTTGCGAGGTCGTACTTCTGGGTGTTGAAAGTCGCATAGGATGCGGAAACCCGGGTGACCTGTTCCTCTCCGGGTTTGCGGGTGATCAAATTGATGGCTCCTCCGGGCGCAAGTTTTCCGAAACGACTGAGTTGCGGGCCTTTGAGCACCTCGACCGCTTCCAGATCATAGAGGTTGGAACCGTAGGAAAAGACGTTTCCTTGGGGGACCCCGTCCACGTACATTTGTACGCCGGGGGATCCGAAGAACTGGGTGTTTCCAATTCCACGGATGGTGAGCACGTCCCCGAATGACTTGATGCCGTTTTCATTCAGGTATAGGTTGGGGGTCAACCCGGACAGATCGCCCAAGGAATTCGCTTTTCGTGATTCAAGTTGATCTGAGCCGAGAACCGTGGCTCGGGAAAGGTCGAGTCCTTCGAGTTGCGAGCCTTGAACGGCAATTTCCGGGAGCGTCTGGCGACTGGCGTTGGTATCGTTTTCTTGACCCAAGAGACTTGAGCATAAGAACATAGAGAGGGCGAGTAATCGTATGTTTTTCATTTAAGCAAACGAAATACAATGTACCTATGTACAATGGATGCAAACGCAAAAAGAGGAAGTCCAATACTTAATCCAGGGGACGCTTCTCGTAATCGTTTGGCTTTACCCAGCCCGTGCGCGGCGTCTTCTTGCCGCTGACGTACCTTTCGTAAAAGTTGTTCCAGTCTCCGACGAAGGGATACTTGTCAAAGATGAAACCCCGGTCGTTGACCCTCGGATCTCTTTGCTTTTCAAGCTCCGTAAAGAGTTGTACCCGCAGTCGCCTTTCCAATTCCTTATATTTTTCCATGCCGGCCAAGTTGTTCACGCAGTAAGGATCGTTTCTTAGGTCGTACATCTCGTTGGCGGGCCGTTTTCCGAAATTCATTCGCCAATATTCGTCTTCCCCGTTTCTGCGTTGGTTGAGGATCAGGGTTTTGATCGGGCTTGCGTCACAGTTGAGGTATCCGGTTTCCGGGTTTCCGACGGGCCATCTCTCGTTTTCGAAATTACGCAGGTAAAGGATTTCCCGCTTGATGATTCCCCGAATGGGGTATCCGCGGTTGTAGGGGCGGCCGACGTCGTGCCTTTCCTTACCGACGAGCTGAAAGTCCCGCGTCGGATTGATCTGACCGGATTTGGGTGATTCGAACAGATCGAAGAGGCTTCTCCCGGCAAAGGGTTGCATGGGCGTATTACGGCGGTCTACCCGGGCCGCTTCGAGAAAGGTCGGAGCAAAGTCGGCGAAGCTGACGTGATCGTCGACTTTCCTCCGGTTTCCGGAGATTCCGGCCGGCCAGCGGATGGCAAGGGGCACGTGGTTGGAATAATCGTAGGCTTGTCCCTTGCAACGGGGAAAGGGCATGCCATGATCGGAGGTGGCCACCACGATCGTGTTCTCCGCCAAGCCGCTTTGGTCCAAGGTATCGAGTATTCTGCCCAAATGTCGGTCGTAATGTTCGACTTCAACCGCGTAGTCGAGCATGTCGTTGCGGACCGTTTCGTTGTCCGGCCAAAAAGCGGGAACTTCGTCGATGTCCGACAATTTCTTTCCCGCCTTTACACCGCTTCCGAATTCATACCCGCGATGCGGTTCGGTCGTTCCGAACCAAAAGGACCAGGGTCTGTCTTTCGGAGCCTGCTTGAGGAACTCGATGAAGTTGGTCGCGTAGTCGTTGCTGGAAATGGCCTTTGCGGGAGGTTGGGCCTTGTTTCTCGAAAACGCAATGCCGGTAAGTTGGCGTTTTTTGCCTTTTTCGTCCCGGGCGATTCCCGGTCCCCATCCTTTGCCCGTATAGCCGACTTCATATCCGTTCACGGCCAAGGTTTCGACCCAACCCCGATACTTGGCCGGGAAAAAATTCTGGTGGTTGGCCGCTTCTTCCAATTGCCACGAGTTGCGTCCGGTCAGGATGATGGCTCTGGAGGGGGCGCACTTGGCATTCGGCGTGTAGGCCCGACTGAAGAGAATGCCTTCGCGGGCCACCCGATCGAAGGCAGGGGTCTTCACCCAATTGCATCCATAAGCTCCGGCATGTCCGAAACTCCAATCATCGGCAATGGCGAAAAGAATATTGGGGCGGGTGTCCCGTTTTTGGGACCAAAGGCAGACAGTCGAAAGGACAAACAGAACAAAAAGAATTTTCATGGTGCGTCATTCTGGCAAAACGAACTGGGGCAAGCCAAGAGCGAAAATGAATGGGGACCCGGGTCAAAAGCGATCGGCAAGCTTCTCGACGATGGTTTCTCCTATGTTCAGCGAGGCGGTGGCGGCGGGCGAGGGGGCGTTGCAAACGTTGACGACCCGCTTGCTTTCCTGAATGAGAAAGTCGTCGACCATGTTCCCTTCCGGGGTCACGGCTTGAGCCCGAATTCCGGCTGGAGCCGACTTGAGGTCTTCCGCTTTGATTTCGGGGATCAGCCTCTGCAGGGCCCGTACGAATGCCCCTTTGTTGTAGGACCTCCACATCTCGCCCAAGCCCATCTTCCAGTGTTTCAGCGCCATTTTTCTAAAACCGGAATAACCGAGGGACTCGAGGAGGTCCTTCAGGTTCAGGTCGAGCTTGCCGTAAGCTTCTCTCCCGAATGCGAGAACGGCATTCGGTCCGCATTCGACCGAACCGTCGATCATTCGTGTGAAATGCACGCCGAGGAAAGGAAACTGCGGATCGGGTACCGGGTAAATGAGGTGTTTGCAAAGGCTCTTGGCTTCTTGCGTCAATTCGTAGTACTCCCCCTTGAAAGGAATGATCTTTGCCGGAACGGGTTGACCGGACAGCCGGGCCAACCGATCCGAATGAAGGCCCCCGCAGTTGATCAAAAAACCGGATTCGATTTCAGTTTGCTCGGTCTTGATCAACAGGCCTTGCGAGGTTTCTTCGATTTGGCGAACTTCCTGACCGAGCAAAAGTTCATTGTCGTCACCTTGGGAAATCAACTCCCCCATGCGCTCGCAAACCTGACGATAGTTCACGATTCCGCATTCCGGAACGTGGATGGCCCGGATGCCTGCGGCATGGGGCTCGATCTCGAGAAGTCTTTTCCGGTCGATGATTTCGCAATTCACCCCATTTTCCTGTCCCCGCCGGAAGATCTTTTCCATACGAGGAATTTCTTCTTCATTCAAGGCCACGATGACCTTGCCGCAAAGTTCGTGCTCGATCCCGTGTTCCTTGCAAAAATCCTCCATGGCCAATTTGCCTTTGCGGCAATTGATCGCCTTGAGGGAACCGGGTTTGTAATAAATTCCGGAATGAAGGACGCCGGAATTATGTCCGGTCTGGTGCTTGGCCGGAAATGATTCCTTTTCCAGGATGACGACCCTTTTGCCCGGGTGTCGCTTGGTGAGACGGTAAGCCGTCGCGAGTCCCACGATACCTCCTCCGATGATACAGATATCGCTCTTCATGGATCTTTGGGCTAATCGACCTTGATTTTCCCATAGGCCCGATCGAAGTGGACGTAACCGCCATCCGGGTAAAAAATCTGTCCGGACGTATGCGACGAGCGGGCGGATGCAAGAAAGACGACCGAATCGGCTATTTCCGCATCGGTGGTCATGCGCTTGCCCAAGGGAATGTTTTCTTCGATTGAGCGAAGGGTTGCATCGGGATTTTCGAGCGAATCGAGCCAACGGCGGTACATGGGGGTCATGACTTCCGCCGGAATGACTGCATTGACCCGAACTCCCCGTTCCGCGAGGTCGAGAGCCCACTCTCTGGTCAAGGCATTCATGGCGCCCTTGGAGGCGGCATATCCGGAGGTTCCGCCTTGCCCGGTAACCGCGACTTTCGATCCGACGTTGATTACGTTCCCCTTGGTCTCGACGAGATTGTCCAAAGCAAAATGCGTAAGCGCGAAAACATGGAAAAGGTTCTTGCGCAAGCTCTCGAGAAAGTCGGAGGGTGACGAGTCCAACCCGACTCCGTCGTTCGTCCCGGCATTATGAACGAGAACATCCAGCCTGCCCCCCGTTTGGATGGTTTTTTCAACTGCATTGCGGCAAGCCTCTTCGTCGGTCAACTCGGTTGGGATGCAAAAGGCTTGCCCGTTGTCTTGTTTGATTTGCTCGACCAGGTCGTTGGCCACGTCGGGGTTGCGGTCCACAATCGAAACAATCGCTCCTTCCTTTGCGAAAGAACGGGCGATGGCTGCCCCGATTCCCTTCGCTCCGCCCGTGACGAGGGCCACTTTCCCTTCGAGGCCAAGGTTCATTTGGGCGCGACGACTTTCTGAGCGGAAGAACCGAGTTGGTCGATGCCAAGCTCGACCAAGTCCCCTTCCTTCAAATAGGTTTCCGGATCCATGCCCATGCCCACGCCCGGAGGGGTCCCCGTCGAAACGACGTCGCCAGGAAGCAAGGTCATGAATTGACTGACGTAACTCAGCAGGAAAGGAATCTTGAAGTGAAGGTTGGAAGAGTTGCTCGATTGCCTGGTTTCCCCGTTGACCTTGAGCCACATGTCCAGGTTGTTCGGGTCTTCGATCTCGTCCGGAGTCGCGAGAAAGGGACCGAACGGAGCAAAGGTATCGCAACTTTTTCCCTTTACCCACTGCCCGCAATGCTCGAGCTGAAAGGCCCGTTCGCTGTAGTCGTTGTGCAGGGCGTACCCCGCGAGGTGGTCGAGGGCGTTGGCTTCTTCGACGTAACTGGCTTTCTTGCCAATGACGAAGGCCAGTTCGACTTCCCAGTCCGTTTTGTTCCCGTTGCGGGGAAGGATCAAGTCGTCGTTGGGGCCGCAAAAGGCAGAGGAGGCCTTGAAGAAGATGACCGGCTCTTCGGGAATTTCCATACCCGACTCCTCGGCGTGGTCCACGTAGTTCAATCCGATGCAGACGATCTTGCTTGGCCGGGCAATGGGCGAACCATAGCGCTCACCCTCCGGGAATGACGGCAATTCCGAGGCGTTTTCATCGGCCCATGACTTGAGTCGCTCGAGACCGTCCGTTTCGAAGAAAACTTCGTCGTAGTCTTCGCCGAAGGAGGAGGTGTCGACTTCCCGTCCGTCGGGCAGGATCAATCCGGGTGATTCCTCAAGAGGTTGGCCCTTTCGAATAAGTTTCATTTTTTGCCTTTGATTTTATCTGAGGTTCATGGTGCCTCCGTCGACGTCGTAGACACCGCCGGTAATAAAGGATGCTTCGTCGCTGCAAAGAAAAGCCGCCAAATTGGCCACTTCCTCGGGTTCCCCCATTCGTCCGATCGGTTGGTACTCGGAAAGTTCCTTGAACTTGGCCGACCTCTCCCCGTCGTCAGGGTAGTATTTCTTGAGGAAACCATCGACAAAGGGTGTACGTACCCGTCCCGGGCAAACGCAATTGCACCGGATACCTTGCCCTATGAAATCCTTTGCCACGCTCAAGGTCATTGCCAGGATCGCCCCTTTGCTCGCCGAGTAGACGAACCTTTCCGATATTCCGAGCTTGGAGGCGATGGAAGCCAAGTTGAGGACCGACCCGCCTCCGTTTTCGGCCAGGGCCGGCAAGACGGCTCGCAGGCAAAGGAAGGCTCCTTTGGCATTGACCTTCATGATCCGGTCGAAATCTTCCTCGCTCGTATTGGTTGCGGTTCCCACGTGGGCGATTCCGGCGTTGTTCACGAGGATTGCCGGCAAGGAAAAGGTTTCCGTAGTGGCGGCAAGGGCTGCCTCGATGCTCGGAGGGTCCGTTACGTCGCAGGCAACCGGCAAGGCCGATCCTCCTTCCCTTGAAATCTCCTCCGCCGTGGTCTCGGCCGATTTCATGTCTTGTTCCCAAATGGCGACCCGGGCTCCCTCCTGAGCGAACCTCCGGGCGATGGCTTGGCCAATTCCCTTGCCACCCCCCGTGACGATCGCAGTTTTTTCACTTAGTTTGCTCATAGAACGAATGGATTGAGCTATCTACAATGACATGCCGCGTTTCCAAGGCAAGAAATCATCTCGTCCCTGAACGACGGCTTTGGTTTTCTTGCTGCCCGAAGCGTAGGCGATTACCTGTTCGAGCAAAGATTCCCCCAAGGATTCGACCGTTTTGGCTCCATCCACGATCGGTCCGGTGTCAAAATCGACGTATTCGGAAAAGGAATGGGCCAACTTGCTGCTGCTGGAAATCTTGATCACCGGGCTGACGGGGTTTCCCGTAGGCGTGCCCAAGCCCGTTGAGAAAAGAATCAGGTTGGCTCCGGCTCCCGCCATCGCCGTGGTTGACTCGACGTCGTTGCCGGCCGTGCAAAGCAAACTAAGCCCGTCCTTGTTGACCCATCCCGGGTAGTCCAAAACGTCCACGACCGGGGAGGTTCCTCCCTTGCGGGCTGCCCCGGCCGATTTGATGGCATCGGTGATGAGTCCGTCCTTTACGTTTCCCGGGGAGGGGTTCATGTGAAAGCCCGATCCCGCCTCCTTTACCCGGGCTTCGTAATTACGCATGATCTCAATGAAGCGATTTCCCGTTTCGGACGTGGCGCAACGGTTGACGATCTCCTGTTCGACTCCGCAAAGTTCAGGGAATTCCGAAAGGATGACCCGTCCTCCGATACCGACCAGCAAGTCGGCCACCCGGCCGATCGTCGGGTTGGCGGAAATTCCCGAAAAACCGTCCGAGGCTCCGCATTCGGTTCCGATGCAAAGCTTGGAAAGGGGCGCGGGTGAACGTTCCTGACGATTGATTTGAGCCAAGCCGGCAAAGGTTTGGCGAATCGCCTGTTCCAACATTTCACGTTCGGAGGGGTATTTTTGTTGTTCGAAGACAAGCAGAGGTTTGTCGAATGCAGGGCAGCGTTTCGCTATTTCATCTTCCATAATCGAAACCTGGGCATGCTGACAGCCCAAGCTTAGGATCGTGATGCCCCCGACGTTCGGATTGCAGGCATACCCGGCCAGCAATCCGCATAATTCCTCGGAAATTCCCCTCGTTTCTCCGCAGCCCAATCCGTGACTTAGAAATTTGATGCCGTCTACGTTCGGAAATACGGGGGAGGGGGAGTGCCCGTCTTCATCCGGCAGGGAAACGGTGTCGGGATCAAGCCCTTCGGAGTATATGGAAGCCAAGTCCCGGGCAAAGCGCTGGTATTGATTCCTGCGTTCGAATCCCAAGGCTTCGAGCATGGAGTTCTTCAACTTCTCGACATTTCCATTCTCGCAAAAAACCATCGGCAGGACAAGCCAATGATTGGCCGTGCCGACCGAACCGTCTTGCCTGTGAAACCCTTGGAAAGTCCGGTCGTTCCACTTTTCGGTCGAGGGAGGCGTCCATGTGACCGTTGGATTGGCTTGCTGGTAATCGGCGGACCGGTGGACGAGGTTGTCCGTGTTGATTCTTTGACCTTGGCCGATCGGCTTGGTGGTCTCTCCGACCAATACGCCGTACATGTAAGACGGATCCCCTTCGGAAAGGTCACAGGTGGCCAATTTGTGCTTGGCCGGGATGTCTTCGGCTACGGTAAGAACCCCCTCTTTCCATTCCACCTGCTCCCCTTTTTCAAGGTCTCTCAAGGCAACGAGCAAGTTGTCTTCGGGGGAAACCTGAAGGACGGATTGTCTATCGTGAGCGTTTGACATGCAGGAATCAAAAAGCCTCTCCGTGGCAAACGGAGAGGCTTTGAAAAGATTGAAATCGGGTCAGGAGGATTTTTTCGCCCAAGCTTTGAGAGCCCCGCTGGCGTTCGAAGAAACATCTCCCTGACCCGCCTTGGTGATGGTCTTGCCGTCTGGAGAAACAATGATAAGAGAGGGGATTGTCCGAACTCCGTATTTTTTTGCTAGCGCATTCGCGGCATTGGAGCGGTTTGGCATAGTGTACCATTTCATTCCCGTTTTCTTCATGTAGTCCATTTGGGCTTTCGGGGAACGGTCTAAGCTAACGAATACGACTTCGAAGTCTTTCTTGTTTGCGTCGCGGAACTTGACGAGCTTGGGGGTGAAAGTGCGGCATGGCCCACACCAATGCGCCGAGAAATAGATTCCGATGGTTTTGCCAGCCAAGGCGTCCTTGGAAACTTCGGTTCCTTTTGCATCGAGGAGGGGACCTTCGAACAAGTCGGTGGCGCTTGCGGAATCCTTGGCTTTTCCAATTGCGGAAAGACCGGAGAGAAACAGGGCGGAAGCGACCGCGAGGGAGAGATGGATTGTTTTTTTCATAGTGCTTGGGACTAGGATTGGGTTGATGTGCGTCTGGATCCAAAGAATGAAATGTCGCAGATGAAAATGCGAGAAATAAAAATCAGATCTTCTTTTTTCTTGCTCCTTCAATTCGATTCCTAAAAGTTGACGCTTTTTGAAATCCAACCTTAACAACCCTTATTCCCATGAGCCTCTCATCCCTTAAACTTCACAATGCAATGTGGCCCGGTCTTGTCGGCAAAGGCGACGACGAAGGGCAGGAACCTCCCATCAGCCTCGAGGATATGCTCGATTTTTCGGCCGCCGCCGAGGTTGACGGAAGGAAGTTCGATGGCATTGACTACTTTCTTTTTCTGCCTCACACGAACCCCGAGGCAAGCGACGACGAGCTCAAGGGAATCGCCGATCTAATCCAAAGCAAAGGGTTTGACATCGGTTCCTTGGTTGCTCCGGTTTGGCCCGGCACGGTTGGCGATTCCGCCATGGGTACCGACGAACAGCAGGAAAAGTTTTTGGATGCGGTTAAGATGGCCTGCCGCATCGGCAAAGTCTTTAACGAGCACGGGGCCCGCAAGGGTGGAGTTATCCGCATAGACTCCGCTGAGTTCGGCGTAGAGAAATGGAAGGAAAACCCGGGAGAAGGTACGGCTCGTATTGTCGATACGTTCAAAAAAGCGGCCGAAATCGCGGCCGATCATGGCGAGCGCTTGGCCGCGGAGGGTGAAATCTGCTGGGCGGGCATGCACAGTTGGAAGGATATGCTTGACCTCTTGGAAGGAGTCGGGATGCCCGAAACCCTTGGTTTTCAAGCCGACCTTGCCCACACCTACCTATACCTCATGGGCTACAATGCCCCCGATCACGCACTCTTGAAGGACGGCTATTCCGATGAGGAATTCTGGCCCGCATACGAAGAGATGACCGACAAGCTCCGTCCATGGACGATCGATTTTCACGTCGCTCAAAACGACGGTGAAGTTCATGGAGCCGGTTCGCATGACAAGACCGGAAAACATTGCCCCGCCGATGATCCGAACGGCAAGCTCGACATCACCCGTTGCTCCAGCTATTGGCTGAAAGATTTCGAAGAACGCGGTATCAAGCACATTTGCTGGGATGGGTGCATGTTCCCGAATGCAACCCTTGAAAACCCCGATACCTGGAACGCCATTCTCAAGGCAATGATCGGAGTTGTCGAAGGCTGATTGTTTTTGATCGAAAAAGCTTGTTAAGTTTTCAATTTTGCCCTCATATGGGCGAATCCTCTCGCGGAAGATGGTTTTTCGTGAGGTATCTTGCCTTTTTTTGAGTAAATTTTTACAGTTTCTCCTGATCTGCTTGCTTGTATTCTTCGGGAAGGTCAGCGGACAGTCGGATGGTGATCAAAATTCGTCGTCCGGTTTAAGTCCATTTGAAAAAGCCGAGCTAAGAAGATTACTCGATCTTGACCTTCGGGATCTTTCCCGCACCCCCATCCGCGGGGTTCTCGGTTACGATCAGGAACATTGGCGTAACCCGGCTTCCGTTCACGTCATACGACCCGACGACATTAGCCTTAACGGTCATGTTTTGACGGTCGATTCTTTCCGCAACGTGGCCGGCATGTACGTTACCCGAGGCGTCGGTTACGATGATTTCGTGACGATGCGCAACTTCAGTGGTTCGGCCACCGAGAAGTTTCTTATGATGGTTGATGGTCGTGAAGTTCTCCAAATGATGGGCGGAACGATTAACTGGACGACCGAAGACGTACCCTTGGCCATTCTCGACCGTGTTGAAATCATCCGTGGTCCGGGAGCGTCGATTTGGGGAACCAATGCGGTAAGCGGGGTGATCAACGTAGTGACCAAGCACACCGCCGCCACTCAGGGCAACAGTGTTCGTCTCGTTATTGAGGATGACGGAACTTTTCTAGGCGAATATGTCCACGGAGGCCAGATAAGTGAAGATTCCTTCTATCGCGTTTGGGTCAGGGATCAGGAATATCCGGAAGGCGAATTGATGTCCGGATTGCCCGCCCGGGACGACGGTTATGCCCGCAAGGCTGGGTTCAGGTTCGACAAGGAACTTGCCATGGATCTTGACCTTACGATTGCCGGTGGCTTTGCCACGAGGCGGGTTGAGCATGTTTTGGATCTGAGTTATCGCCTCTTTCATGCAAACGGCACTCCATTGGGTGTTCACGGATCAAACACAATGGCTCTTGCTCCGACTTGGCTTCCTTATGCAACGGGAACTACCCTCCCATGGAAAACCGCACCTATTCCGGGGCTTACTCTCGACCGATATCAAAACTACGAGGAAATGCCTCAGGACGCGTCGCATGTTCGGGCCAAGCTTTCTGGTATAACCGATGGTGATTTGGAGTGGTCCTTGGCTGGCTACGCCGAGCTTTACGACACTAACCTCGGTCATGTCGGTCACAGTTGGGAG
>JAYOII010000003.1:26698-29894 GCA_038118685.1 Opitutia bacterium | reverse complement strand
CGAGGTAAAAGTCGTTTCGGTCATTGCGGGTGTATACTATTTGGACGGACTAGCCATGGAATCTCTGGCTCACTTCACGGCCCTGTTGGAAGAAAAATCGAATTGAAGGCCAATCGACTCTAAAAAAAATGCCCTCGATCATTGGACAGGAGATGAAAGTTGAGCTATGGTATGAACATAAAAGATTGTTTCAGTCAAAAGTTCAGCTCCTTCGCTAGAAAATAAAAACCACTACCCATAAAAGGAAGGTTTGCGGGCCCTAGACCAATGTCTTTTGAAAGCGTCGTCAAGCGGCGCTTTTTTTTGCTTTTCACCAGCGGACGAAACTTTCTCCCCTTTCTTGACTAAGTGACGTGCCTTCATTAGGTCAATGGATCATGTTACGCGGAATATCACCACTTCTCAGCCCACGGCTTCTGGAAACCCTGTATCGCATGGGTCATCATGATGAGATCGTCTTCGGTGACGCTCACTTCCCGGGGGAAAGTTGCAACGATACCATCATTCGGGCCGATGGCTTGCGAATCGATGACCTGCTCGACGCCATCCTACCACTTTTCGTGTTGGACCACGTCATCGAGAAACCTGTCATGATGATGGGTCCGTTGCCCGAAGACAAAGCCAACCCGACCATTGCGGCGGATTATCAAAAAGTGCATGACGGCTATGCCGAAATCGTAAAAAAACACTATCCTGACACCGCACCCATTGACCAAGTCGACAAATACGACTTTTACGACCGCACCCGCAAGGCTTTTGCCGTAGTCATGACGGGAGACGTCAGAATTTACGCCAACCTGATTTTGGCCAAAGGCGTAACAACATGGTGAATGACTTTTAAAGAGCCTTTATCCCCGGGATTTTCCGCCGGAAATATTGACCGTGGTTCCGTGTAGGTAAGAAGCCCGTTCGGAAACAAGAAAAACGACCAAATCCGCAACTTCGGAAAGCTTTCCGCTTCGGCCGAGAGGGATGGATGAGCCATCGTTGTTTCGAAGTTCATCCACGGAAACCCCTCTAGTGTAGGCCAAAGACTGCTCGTATGCATCGCTTCTCATGCTCGTGGTCTCCATGATTCCAGGAGCCACACCGACCACACGAATCCCTTTTTTCCCAAGTTCTTTGGCCCAGGAACGGGTCAAGTTTTGATTCGCCGCCTTGGTCGCAGCGTAAACGCTTTGTCCTTCGCTTCCCTCCATGCCCGATTCGGAGGACATGTTAATGATCACACCGCCTCGACCACTGGCGAGCATTTGACGGGCCGCCGCCTGCGCGAACAAAAACTGGCCCTTGACGTTCACGGCAAAGACCTTGTCCCAAACTTCCTCGGTCAATTCTTCCTTTCCGGCAGGATCCACTAGCAAACGAGGAACGTTAATTCCCGCATTGTTTACAAGCGCATCGACCGCCCCCCACCGGTCGATCGTTGTTTGAACGAGAGCATCGACCTCGGTCTTCGAAGTAACGTCACACTTCGCAAAAGCCGCTTCTCCGCTTCCAGCCTGATTGGCTTCTTCCACGGCCCGCTTACCTACGTCTTCGGCGAAATCGGCAATCATGACCTTTGCTCCGACTTCGACAAAGCCCTTGGTTACGGCAAGCCCTATGCCTGCGGCTCCCCCGGTGACAATGATTGTTTTATCCTCCAAATTCGTCCAACTCATCAACGGATCCTTTCTTTATTCGTTAGCTTACGCAAGATTCAAGGGATAAGGCGCGCCATATCCACGGTAAAGCGCTTCCTCCGCCCGCCGGGACCAAGCGTCATCGTTGGCCTCAAGTTCCCCGGCGGCCGCGGAAAGAGATTCCCGAACATACCCGCTTGCATGATCCGCAGCCTTGCGAAAAGCCGAAGCGGTTGTTTCAACAAAGGGTAAATCAGGTAACTCGGCAAAGGCGAAGAAGGAACCGAACGGCTGATCCCGCTCGACCTCCTCCATCATTTCGGGCACGGCCCGCAACCCGCAAATCCCCTTGACCATCCAGTCAAAGCTAACCGGATTCGAGGCTTGCTCAACCATATCATCGGAGTGAGGCTCGGACGTGTTCGTCATGTGCCAAGGAACGTTGGCGCCGCAAATTTGATGGCGGGAAACATAATGGGAATGTCGCGACCTCACCGGAGCCACCAGCCCTCCGTCAACAAAGTTTACGGCCGCTGACCGGGCTAATTTCGGTTCCAACTCGGCATAGGCCCGGGCGGCCTCTTCTCCCGACCCGGCAATGAAAAGATCGGTGATCAACTCATCTTCTCCCAAAGTCGTCAATCCGTCGGGCAGCTCACTGGCCGAAGGCAGGAGGACGGAAGCCCCCTCGGGCAACCGGGCCAAATATTCCTTCTCCCGCTCACTGTCCGGGTCGAAGCCGATCAAGCCCACTTTCGGTTCACGGGCCAATCCACGGTAACGCTCGGGATCGTTGGGTCCGACGTTATGGTGCATCTCATTGAATTGGCTTCGAGCTTCATGCTCAAGGGATGAGAACTCGGGCGCCTTGCCGATAGGTACTCGGATCAGAAGATCCGGATCGACTGCGCCGGCATAGTTGTTCAAGTTGCCGCCGTCTGCCAAGATAGCCGCAGCTTGATCGTAAGTTTCCGCAGAAGCGTAATTGGTCCAAACCACGTCCGACTTTCCGTACTCGGTCAGTTTTTCGATAATGTCCGGATCCTTCCGGTCGATCAAGACAACCCTGGTTCCCCGTTTTCTCAAGTCCCTGACCAGAGCGTATTCGTCCATTTGGTTCAGCTTTGCCTGAGAACCGGTGACATAAACCACCCGGGGCAGTTCGTCATCGGATACGCTGGCCACGATGGTCAGGTTGATCATGGCCATTCTGGCGGTTCCCGAAAGATAAGCCAATACGGCGCGGGGCGGCACTCCGTACTTGAAGTCTCCATTCTCTCCAAGGGTAAAGACGTGCTTGTTCGTTCCGTAGTTGCAAGCAAAAGGCTCGGCGTGGGCCAGGGAAATCAAACTGGTGTCGGCCTTCGGAGTCACCTTGTTGAAAAGATTGCCGAACCCCTGCGCCTTTACGAAAGCGGGAGCGTTGCCGGGAACCGTGTTAAACCTTCTCAAGCCACCCAAGTATCGATAGGAATATCCAAGCGCCGCAAGCACGCCGTCCTTTTCAGGTCGAAAAGCAAGGGGATCGATCGGCTCGCTGGCATGGCCGGGTGTGATCACAACTACATCCC
>JAYOII010000003.1:9693-26598 GCA_038118685.1 Opitutia bacterium | reverse complement strand
GCAAGGGGATCGATCGGCTCGCTGGCATGGCCGGGTGTGATCACAACTACATCCCCGCGATTGAAGGAAGAATCCGCCGGGGCTTCGAGAATCAGTTGCAAGGTTTCGTGCCCCAAAGCAACTTGACTGACTCCTGAAGGAACCCTCGCATGAGCGTCGAATTGACGGATCGCCTTCGCATCCGAAGCGCATCGGCAATTCCCAAAACTTGCGAGAAGAAAGCTGTCGCCTTCGAAACTTTCGGCAGGCAACTCATCGGACAACAACTCGATCCGGTCTGGCCCGGTCAAATAAACCCCATCGTGGCTCGATTGAGCGGCGGCCTTAAGTTCTGCGGCCCGTTCCTCCAGCGAAGCAGGTGCGTTCTTGCTCATGCTTGGTTTCGGTAGCGATTACGTCAAACAGGCTCAAATCCCGGCTCTTTGCCTGCGGACAAGTTCACCAGTGGTGGGATTCGTGCTCAATTGATGTCCGGGCAAAGGCATGATGCGTTCGTGTATGGCATCCAACATCCATGAGGGCTGAGGGAAGAAATCGTTTTCAACCTCCGCGCAAGGGGTAATCCAATTTCTGGAACCCACTACCACCGGAGGAGCGTCCAAGTCGTCGAAGGCCAATTGGCTCAAGTTCGAAGCGATGTCCTGCATGACCGAACCTCGCTCACAAGCATCCGATGACAGAAGGACCTTGCCTGTCTTACGGACGGACTCGACCAAAGGATCGTAATCAAGAGGATTGATTGAGCGACAATCGAAAACGTCTGCCGTCAGGCCGTATTTTTGTTCCAAAATATCGGCGGCTTCCAAGGCACGATACATGGTCGCTCCAACAGTAATGAGGGTAATGTCCTTGCCCGTTCTTCTTTGAGCCGGAGGACCGAAAGGCACTTCGTAATAGTCAGCCGGAACTTCCTTCTCGAACAATTCGCCGATGTCATAAAGGCGTTGGCTCTCGAAGAAGATGACCGGGTCGCTGCCGGCCAATGCGGTATTGAGCATTCCCTTGGCGTCGTAAGGAGTGGAAGGGAAAACGACCTGCAAGCCGGGAATATGACTGACGATGGCGCACCAGTCTTGGGAGTGCTGGGCACCGTACTTCGAGCCCACCGATACCCGCAAGACCACCGGCATCTCGAGAATGCAGGCGGACATGCTTTGCCACTTGGCCAACTGATTGAAAATCTCGTCTCCGGCCCGGCCCATGAAGTCACAATACATTAACTCGACCAAGGCCCTTCCTCCCTCCAGGGCATAGCCCACGGCGCTTCCGACAATGGCGGCTTCGGAAATGGGTGAATTGAACAGGCGGTGATAAGGAAGAGACTCGGTCAGCCCGCGATAGCAGGCAAAAGCCCCTCCCCAGTCACGGTTTTCCTCCCCGTAGGCAACGAGGGTCGAGTCATTTTGAAACCGGTGAAAGGCAGCCTCGAAAATTGCGTCCCGATATTGAAAGACCTTGTTCTTGGAAACGGGCTTCCCATCCACGATGCCGGCCCGTGATTTTTTGGCCAAAGCCTGCACGCGGGGGTTTTCGGCGGCAGGAAGGATCAATTCGGGTTCGCGCTCGGGGTCATAGCTCTCTTTCTTTCTCTTCGAGAACATAAGATCTCCGATCTTTTCCGAGTCCAAGCGAGGGGAAACCTCCAGATCGGAAGCCAACCGAAAAGCCTGAGTCATCGCCTTGGTCACGTCCGCCTTCCTTTGGTCAATCGCTTCCTCGCTCAGCAACCCGGCCGCGATCAACTCGTTTGCATAACCGACGAGCGGATCAATGGCCTGCCAGGCGTCGATCTCTTCCTTCAAGCGGTAGGATGAAGCATCGGAAGGAGAATGTCCGGAATAGCGGTAAGTAATCGTCTCGAGAAGAACCGGTCCTTCCCCTTCCTCCAGAAGCGCCTTCTTGCGCTTGATCGCATCCACCACCGCCAAGGGGTTGTAACCATCCACCCTTTCGGAATGCATGGATTCAGGATTCACGCCCGCCCCTACCCGAGCCAAACAATCGAAAGCCATGGTTTCGCCCGCCGTCTGCCCCCCCATCCCATAAAAGTTATTCATGAAATTGAAGATAATGGGCAAGCCTCCCCGCATGGAGGAGTCCCAAAGCTCCTTGAATTGGCGCATGGCGGCAAAATTCATTGCTTCCCAAGTCGGACCGCATCCCATGGAAGCATCACCAATATTGGAAATCACGATTCCGCTTTTGCGGTTTATTTTCTTAAACAGAGATGCCCCCATGGCTATATCGGCGGACCCCCCCACGATGGCATTGTTCGGAAGAATACCGAAAGGGGGAAAGAAAGCATGCATCGATCCGCCTAATCCGCGGTTGAATCCGTTCTCCCGACCAAAGATTTCGGCAAGGGCTCCGTATAGGAGAAAATTGCGAGCCAGGTCTTTGACTGAACTCGACTCCTCCTTCTCGACCACACGGTAGCAATCGCCACCGAGAAAGCCCGTCATGATTTCAAGCAAGGAATCATCGTCCAACTTGCGAATGGCCGACATTCCCTTGGCCAAAATTTCCCCGTGCGAACGGTGTGAGCCAAAGATGTGATCATCCACCCCGAGCAAAAAGGCCTGACCCACAGCCGATGCCTCCTGCCCGATCGAAAGGTGAGCCGGACCTTTGTGGTCATACTCGATTCCTTCGTAGGAACCCTGCGTCTTAATGCTCTGGAGCATGCTCTCGAACTCGCGGATCAAGAGCATGTCCTCGTACATTCCGACCAAGGCATCGCCGCCGTAGGCTTCCTTTTCCTTCTCTATGTCTTGCTGGTATTGGTTAAGGGGAATTTCGGCAAAAGAAAGGCTACCGGATTTGCGTTCTTCTGCAGGTTCTACGATTTGTGACTTCGGCATGGCGAATAATAAGGGTTAAGAATGTAAAGTTTGCTCAGCGAACGGCCATGAAGACGTCCTTCATGATTTCCGAAGTGGTTGGATGCGGAAAGACGATCTCCTCGATTTCTTCTTCTCGCAGCTCGGTTTCCAGCATGGCGGTTGCTCCGAAGATCATCTCGGAACAAGCCCCCCCGACCATGTGTACGCCAAGCAGACGATTGGTCTCGGCTTCCAAAACGACTTTGCACAAACCCGACTCATCCGGATTTTCAGCCAAGTAGCGAGCGTTGATCGCCATAGGGATGCGTCCGGTCTTGACCTTCAGGCCACGGGATTCCGCCTCGTCTTTGGTCAAGCCGACCACCGCGACTTCCGGGCTCGTGTAAACGACTGCCGGCATCTTGTCATAGCGCATCCGGTCCGGTCGACCGGTCAGGTTGTGAACCACGACCTCGGCCATTCGGCTGGCGGCATGGGCAAGCCAAGCTTGTCCGGTCACGTCACCTGCGGCCCAAAGGCCGGGAACGTTGGTCGCTCCGCGATCATCCACCCGCACGCCACCACGCGGGTCAATATCCAGACCCAATTCTTCCAGACCCAAGCCCTTCGTATTCGGAGTCCGCCCGGTAGCCACCAAAACCAGATCGCCATCAACCGAATCAGAACCGTCCGCATTGGCAAAGCTCACTGACTTGTCATCAATCGATTCAACCTTCGTATCGAGCATGAAGTTCACCCCTTTCTTCGTCAGTTCATTGCGCAAAGTGGATGCGATTTCGGCATCGAGATTCGGGCAAATTTCAGGCATCGCCTCGAGGACCGTGACCGGTACTCCGACCGAGGCATACATGCAGGCGAACTCGCACCCGATCACCCCGCCCCCGACAATGATCAAATGGTCGGGCAAAGACTCGCGGTTCAGGATCCCCGTCGAATCAACCACATGCCCGGAATCGATTCCCGGAATCGGTGGGACGGAAGGAGAAGATCCCGTGCAAAGCAAAACGTTGTCGGCCTCGTGCGTTTCCCCATTGATCGAAACCGCCAAGCCTGGAAGCAAAGTGGCCTCTCCCTCGACGACGTCGACCTTGTGCTTCTTCATCAAACCGGCAATCCCATTCCTCATCTTGTCCATGACTTGATTTTTGTGGGCGTGAGCCTTGGGGAAATCAAAGCTCAAGCCCTCCACCTCGACTCCAAAAACCGAGCCGTGCTTGGCATGATGATAGGTCTTCGCCGCCTGAAGCAAAGTCTTGGACGGAACGCATCCTTCGTTCAGGCATACGCCTCCGAGTTTGCTCTTCTCCACAAGCAAGGTCTTAAGACCCGAACCAGCGGCTTTCTTGGCAGCGACGTAACCGGCCGGGCCGGCGCCGATGACGGCAAAATCATACTTCATACTTCGTGTTGTTCGTTGGGTTGTGACAAAGGTTCGCCCGGGTTGTTCTCAAGGTGAGATACGAGGGTTTGAAGAAATCGAGCGGCCGGGGCTCCGTCGATGGCCTGATGATCTATCGTCAGGCTCAAGGGAAGATAATCGGCGTAAGTCACCTCGCCGGATTCCGAACGCTTGGGCTTAAGAAGGATTCCTCCGACCCCGAGGATGGCAATTTCAGGAGCGTTGAGCACAGGCGTGAAAGTCTCGACTCCGAGCATCCCCAAGTTTGTAAGAGTAAAGGAACCGCCGGCAAGATCATCCGGAGAAATCGTTCCCGCCCGGCAATCGCCGGCAAGCTTCTTGATCGCAGAGGACAAGTTTTCAATGGAAAGATCGGAAGAGTCCCGAACGACCGGAACCAAAAGGCCCCGTGGAGTATCCACGGCCACGCCCAAGTGAACTTTCTCGAAGACGGCAATCCGGTCACCGAGAAAATGAGCGTTCATTTCGGGATGAGCCTTCAGGGTTTCGATGATGGCGTGGGCGATCAAGTCGTTGAGGGAAACCTTGGACTTTCCGTCTGCCAGGCGTTGTTTGCGAAAGGCCTGCGCGGCGGTCAGTTCAAAGGATGAATGCAGAGTGAGTTGGGCGGTGGATTGAAGGGATTGCATCATTCTTTCCGCAATGACTTTGCGGATTCCCTTCACAGACTCGATGCGAGCGCCCTCGATCGCTCCCGGAACCTTCATGTCTCCGGCAAGAGCCATCCCTGCCAACCCGCTTCCACGCTTTGGGGGCTCAAGTCCATCCACTGCCTTGGATCGGGCGCTGACAGACAGGCGCGGACGGCCAGCAAGAAACGCTTCGACGTCACGTTCAATAACTCGACCACCCGGTCCGGAACCGACAATCGTTTCGGCATCAACGCCCTGGCTAGACGCCAATTTGCGGGCCCTTGGACTGACCCCCGAACTCGCGGGTGCAGGTGACGGAGTTTCCGAAGGAGCAGTCGATGCGGCCGCAGGCTGAGCCTCGACCGTCGAAACGGGGGCCGGGTCCTGTGACGGAGTTACATCGGATTCTGCGGCAGAGGAGCCAGAGTCCGCTGGGCGAAACTCGCTGGCGTCTTCGCCTTCTTTGCCAACGGCCGCGACGTTGGCTAGAACGGGAACGTCGTCGTCCGCTTCCCAAAAAAGTTCGAGGATCGTACCCGAGGCGGTCGATTCCAAGTCAAAGCTCGCTTTGTCCGTCTCGATCACGGCTAAGACGTCTCCCTCTGAGACTTCGTCACCAACCTTGACTTTCCATTCGGTCAGGATGCAGCTCTCAACGGACTGTCCTTGACGGGGCATAATGATAGGGGTCGCCATGATAAGTAATTTCTGAGTGGTTCAGGCAAGGAGAACCTTGAGGCCTCGCTTGCGCAATGATTTCGCAAAAGGTTTAGGAAGCTTGTCGTCGGTCACCACGACGTCGATGGCATTCCAATCGGAAACACGGGCAAAGGAAACCTTCTCGGCTTTGCTCGAGTCGGCCATCAGGACAACCTGACCCGCTTGATCCGCAACCAGATTCTTGACGTATGCCTCGTTCGGATCCGTCGTGGTCAAGCCAGTCCTGAGGCAAAACCCCATCGTCCCCATAAACGCCTTGTCAACATGAACTTGCCCAAGCACCCCAGAGGTAAGCGGACCAACCATGGTCTGGCTGATTCTTCGGAGTTCTCCGCCAATCAAGAGAACTTTCGGACCGGAGTCCGCCAACTCGGAAGCGGCCTTCAAAGAATTGGTGACCAGTGTCAGATCCGTTCGGTCCTTGAGCAAGCGGGCCAAACCCAAAGTCGTGCTGCCTCCATCCAGGTAAACCGAATCACCCGTGCCGATTAATTTGCAAGCTGCCTCCGCAATCCGGCTTTTTTCCTTGCTCGCTTGATTTGTCTTGTCTTCGAAAACCGCCTCTTCGAGACGGTTCTCCATGGTAACCGCTCCCCCATGGACTCGTTGGAGTTTGCCGTTTTCCTCCAGAATTTCGAGATCCCTGCGGATCGTTGCTACGGAAACCTTTAAGTTCAGCCGAAGATCCTCGACTCGCACAACCCCCTCGTCCCTAACCAGAGACCTGATGAGCTCCCTTCTTTGAGGAGCAAGGATTGGAGAACTAGGCTGAATCATTTTGATTGATTTAGATCGTTTTTGATCGCTTTCATTAAAAACGCAACAACGGAATTGGGTTTCGTGAGAATTTATTTTTCAGGAGGGAATAAGCCATTTGCGGAAAGGCGCTTGCTTTTGCTCGGGAACACCCTTCCACAGAGCATCCAAGGCTTGGGCCGGGCTCTCCCACCCTTTCTCTTCACAAGCAAGGCCCAGCGCGACTCGCCCGGCTTCCGCCAATCCCTTGGGATCGCCGCCCGCCTTGCGGGCAAGTTTCATGGATCCAAGCAGGCGATCCTCCCAACCAAGTTTACGGGCCGGATCACGAGTCACCCGATCCACCGGATCGCGAAGAAAAGGATTCACCATGCGCCCAAGCGCATCCTCCGCATAAGCATGGAAACCCGCTGCGCTGAAAAGCTCGTCTTCCACGTCGGCATATTCTTTGATCAAACCGGTTCCCGCTTCGTCAAGAAAAGCTTCCTTGGCTTTTTTCATCAAGCTGGAGTCTTCTCCAACCTCATGCATAAACTCAATCCCTTTATCCTTGGCCAAATAGCCGAGCATGGCATGAATCGCATTGTGTCCGAGAAACTTGGTTTGAGCAAAGGGATCCAAGTCTTCCTTGGGAACGAACCGTTCGAGTCCCCTCCGAAAATCGGCGGGGGTTTTGGATTCGATTAGAATCCGGTCAAAGGCCTCCACCAAGAAAGCCTTCGGGGATTCATCCGTGACTGGCCGCAGGCCTTCGTTCCTAATTCTCTCTGCGTCCGTCACCACCGAACACATTTTGGCAATCACCGTTTCGGAAAAACAAACTCGTGAGCCAAAACCCTTCGGATGGTGCTTCAGGCAGTTCTCATGGAGACGCACAGCGGCCCGACAATCGTTTTCGGCCGCATAGACCACCGCAGACGGAAGGTCCGGCCGGAGGAGCTTCAGGCTTAAGCCCTCGCTGAGCAAGGAGGCGACCGAAGCGGCGCCAATGTCGTAAAGTTCGTAACTGGGAAGAGCCGTGCATAACTCGGACGCCTCCGCTACAGCCTCCACCAGTTTGCTCCGGTCATCCCCGCTCAGCGGGTTGTAAGCCTCAATCCCTCCGACTTCAATCCGCTCAAGATTGGTTCGATGAGCCACGTTGCAAGAATAGACCCCTCCCGAGGAGCGCAAATGATCGACCGACTCCTGATCAATTTCCGAAACGACCAAGCGGTCAAAGTTACCGGAGCGAAAAGCTTCGGGCAAAAACAAACCACCTTGAATTGCGCCGAAGCCAAACCCGACGAAAGTTCGTGGCATGGGTCAAACCCGTTCCATGGACTCTCGAGCCAAGGCCAAAACCTCCCCCGACCCCATCTCGGAGTGGAGGGAATCGGAAAGCCGCTCATCGCCGCGAGGCGAAAAAACTTCCCCAAACTCGGCATAAAATTCGTTTTTGACACTCACCTCGGCAAATTGGCTTTCAGCCCAATCACTCAGGTATCCCATCCCGCCATGCCTTTGCAGGGTCGAATGAGCGTGCAGGATTCTTGATCCACGCAAGAAAACCTCGTGAAAAGGAGAAAGCTCGGCTGATTCGAAATCATCCACGAACTTCTGGCCGGGACTGTTCATTTCCGTCCCCCCGAGAAGAGGCAAGTTCAATTGCTCGGTCAAGCGAATGACTTTCTCCAAGTTGGCTAGCTTTTGGTCACGGGTTCCAGGAGTGTAATTACGGTCGGGGATGATGTTGAAAACGACCACCCCGGTGGACCGACCGACCTCGATCAATTCCTCGATCGATTGCTCCCCCTCGGACGTCCCGTCCAACCAAGTAAAAGTGGGCAAGGCTCCGCATTTGAGCACAAACTCGTTCATCTCGGCCATGTTGGGAAAAGATCCGGAGTCTGGTTGGACGTACCCGGCGCCTCCCTGCTTCATTGTCTTTGCCCGGATCAGGTCGGTCATGCCGCGCCCATCCGGCAAGTCCTTGAGATCCTCCGGAGGCACTCCCAATTTGTCACCCCAGAAAGCGCGCAAGGCCGATTCCTCGGGGAAATCCTTGGCCGCCTTGCGGGCATACGCAAGACACAGGTGCCGTTCGGTGGCATTTCCTTTCGGAGTCAAAGGCACGACGTCGGCCTCGTAATCAAGAGCGAGGGGAGCAAGAAAGGCATTTACCCGCTCGACCATGGCCCGGTTTCTCTCCTCCGAAGTCCGCCTCATCCCGTCGAGAAAAGATTGCGCCTCCGGTGGAATCTCGGTCGTCGTAAACCCGGTTCCCATGTGGTAACTGATTCCGGGTTCACCGGGGGAATTGATGACGCGGTCCGAAAACTCGGGCACGAATACGCGGGATTCGATTCCCACGCATGCTTTCAGGTCGAGCAAACGACTGGCTGCCCAAAATTCATCCAAGCCGTCCAGCACGTCGAAATCAACGATGCCACCCATCTCCAACCCTTGCCTTTTGGCTTCAAGGGCAAAACGACTGGGTGAATAGCCTTTGTAGTTGAAGGAATAAAAGGTGTGGGCATGAGCATTGACGAGAGTAGTCGGAGGCGGAAAATCGGCAGAAACCGCTTCCTCGCGCAAGGCGTTGGCTCGGACGTCGAAATCGAAATGATTGCAGGGATCTTCGGACATGGTGAAAGGTAATCGGTTCAGTTTGACAAGAAAAAGAAAAGGCCGAATCCCGAATCAGGTTTCGTCCTCACCGATCCCAAACTGATCGGCCAAGGCCAAGCATTCATCGAGCGAGCGCAAGCCATCCGTACAAGTTGGATCCGACATGCAAGCGGTGGCCGCGCAAGTCCCCGTCAAGAGACATTTCTCAAGCGACCACCCCTCGTGGACACCATAAAGAACACCCGAACAAAAGGCATCGCCCGCTCCCGCCGCACCCTTGATGTATCCCTTGGGCAAAGCCAAGGAACCATGCCAGACCTTTTCGCCGGATACGGACTGGGCGAAAGATCCTTCGGGAAAATGTATCGCAACCAATTCACGAGCTCCCAAATCGAACAATTTCGAGCTCGCCTCCTCGATTCCTTTCTCCAGGAGTTTTCCGTCTTCCCGCACCTTCACTCCGGTAACCTTGCTTGCCTCGACTTCGTTCAGGATGCAGTAATCCACCTGCTTGAGGGCAGGACCGACGATCTTGGCGAAGCGATCGCTGTCCTCGCTTACGACGTCGATGCTTGTCTTGAGGCCGGCTTCGCGGGCCCGAGCCAAGAGAGCGGCTCCCTGCGTACCGTACTCTGCATCCTCGTCGTCAATCGCATCAAGGAGAAGAAGGTAACCCAAGTGAAAAATTCGGGCGGAACTGTTGCCAAAATCAATATCGTCTCCAACCCAAGTCGCGTTTGCCCCGCGATTGTGAAAGAAGGTTCGCCTGCCACCGTCACGCTCGGTCATGACGTCGGTGTAGGAGGTACTTGTGCCCGGAGAAACAGAGATGAATTTCGGGTCGATCCCGTTGTTCCTGCAATCCTCCAAAATATATTGTCCCAAGGAGTCCTGACCGACCAACCCGGCGCCCTCGAGCGGAAAAGGGGCTTCCATTTTCGCCAAGTCCAACAACACGTTGTAAGGGGAACCGCCCGTCCCTTGGGATTGATCGTAGATATTCGCAAGCTGTTCGTGCTTAGGGTAAACGTCGATGATCTTGACTTGATCAATGATCCAATTACCGCCGGCCAACATGCCGGATCTGTTGTTTTGGGTTGCTGAGTCCATGGCTGAGTTAAAGTTGTGGGTTGGAAGTTAGGAAAGGAAGGGAGTTTTTCTTCGTATGGCAAGGAAAACAAAGTTAACCGTTCCTTATAGCTAACCTTTCGATCTTGGCAAAAATAATCATAAGTCCTGCGAACTCCCCTTGTCCATTGCGTAACTGGAACGCGAAAAGCTGCCGTCGCCTCGCACGACAAGTCCGTCCTCAGCCGGGTTAGAGGCATTCCGAAGATTCAACCCTCCTGCTCGGCTATTTTTTTCTCAATGGCGGCAATTACGACGTCGAGGGCCTTGATCCGCGCGTACCGCTTGCAATTTCCCTCGATGATCGTCCAGGGAGCTTTGGGGGAGTGGGTACGCAGAAACATTTCTTGGGCCGCTTCTTCGTACAAATCCCATTTTTCGCGGTTTCTCCAATCTTCCTCGTGCAATTTCCACCGCTTGTGAGGGTTATCCTCGCGGGCCTTGAACCTCTTGAGTTGTTCGTCCTTGTCGATGTGTACCCAAAACTTCACGACAATCGATCCAAAATGCCTGAAGTTATCCTCCATCTCATTGATTTCATTGTAAGCCTGATTCCAATCGGCTTGCCTGCAAAAACCTTCCACCCGCTCGACCAAGACACGCCCATACCACGAACGGTCGAAAATGGTAACGTGACCGGCTTTCGGGAACTCCGTCCAGAAACGCCAAAGGTAATGATGAGCCTTCTCCACGTCATTGGGAGCGGATACGGGGATCACTTCGTATCCCCTCGGGTCCATTCTTTCGGTCAACCGCCTGATATTGCCTCCCTTTCCCGAAGCATCCCACCCCTCGTAAACGATGACCAAAGGGATGCGCAAACGGTACAACTCATGGTGGAGTTCCTCAATGCGGTCTTGCCGGGATTCGAGCTTTTTCAGGTAGTCGCTCTTGCCCAGGCTCTTGCTCATGTCGGTATTTTCGAAAGAGGGAACGTTGGAGAACGAGGGCAAATCCGAGAGAGCCTTTGTATCCTCCTCGCCCCCCCCCTTCTTTCGTTCCTTGACGCGGACGGACAAAGCATCGACTACTTGTCGAAGCACCAGAGAGGAGGCGACTTTGGCGCTCTTGGAGGGAATCCTGTGCCATGGGGATTCACCCGGAACGTCGGATTCACTGAACATCCTCTCCACCGCATTGACGTAATCGTGGTAACGCTCGTGCCTCTGCAAAACGGCATCGGAAACCCGCCAGGACGTAGCGGAATTTGCCTGCAGGGCAGACAGGCGGGTCGCTTGTTCTTTTTTGGAGATCTCGAGGAAAAACTTGAGGATCACCGTGCCACCATCCTTCAGTTGGCGCTCGAAGGCCCGAACGTCGGAATAGGCTTTTTTCAATTCCGCCTCGTTGAGCTGATTTTCGATCTCCGCATCAAGCAAGTTCCTGTACCAACTCCGATCGAAAATAGCCATCCTGTCGGCCGACGGGGTGCGTCTCCAAAACCGCCACAGAAAGGGTCGCATTTGCTCATCCCGATTGGGCGAGGCAATGCAACTTACCTTGAACCCCCGTGGATCCATGGGTTGGATCATCCGATTGATGATAGTGCCCTTCCCCGCCGCGCTCAATCCTTCGACCACAACGAGCACGGGAATACCCAGTTCCCTGCATTTTCTCTGCAGATACGCCAATTCCTTACCAGACTCCTCAATTTCCTTACGTAAGGATTTGGCAGTCTTGGAAGCCTTCTCCGCTCCTAAATCGCTCATTTGCCAACCATCCTGAAATCCATACATTTGCGCATGACGGGAAAACGAATCGTTGGCAAGCACGGAACCAAAAAATCAGACAAAAAACGCCCCGTCGATTTTCATCGACGGGGCGTTTTGATTTAAAGTTAGATTACGGACAGTCCAATCAGAAATTGAACAGACCTTCGAGGTAAAACTCGTCGGCATCCCCATCGCCAACATTGGCGATATCGAATTCAGTGTGCGAGTACTCAACGTTGAAACCGAATTGATCGGTAATGGAGAATAGCAAGGCAAGGGAGATGCGATCAGAGTCGATATTCAAAAGACCCTTTTCAATATCCTCGTGAGCGTACTTGAGGGTAAGACCGAAAACAGAGTTAAACTGATAGTTACCCAAAAGCATGATGTCCCAGATATCGGTTCCCAAAACGTCAAAGTTGTCGTACTCAAAGGCGAGTGTCAAATTGCCTGGATTGTATTCCAACCAAGCATTGAAATGTTGGATGTCGTCATCCGCTGCCATGGTATCGGTATTTTGGTGAGCGTAACCCAAGCGGGCTTCCAATCCGGGGATAATCATCAAAGAAGCAGCAATGTCGACAGCAATGTTGTCCCCATTGAAGTCATCATCTGTCCAATAACCATCGTGCAAACCGAGGGAAAGACCGAAACGGCCGTTGTTAAAGTTCGCCCGAACTCCGTCTACGTAGTTTCGTCGTAGTTGTGAATCAGCTAGGCTAGTCAAACCAGCAGCAGCTAACAAACGTGTTTTGGCGTTCCCGAAGGCATCATTGCTGAAAAGGGCGTCGGAAAAGTAGCCGTAGCTCGTGGAGTAAAGGTCGCGGGGTTCGTCCCCTTCGTAGGACAATACGGTGAGTTGCCGCCCCATGGAAAGGTTGAAATCGCGGTTGAAGCTGTAACGGATGAAGGCTTGCTCGAGACTAACGTCCTCACCTGAGGAATCCGGAGCTGCTGCCAAATGTATTTCGCCAGTGACAGGTGAGAAATCAAAAAGAAAATCAACGTCGGCGGCAGTGTTGAACTTGGCTTCTTTGCCGTCTATACCCTGACTGCCAACATCCTGAATATCTCCGTAGTTGTAAGTGAAATCAACGAAGCCTCGAAGCTTCACGCGGTTGCCCAACGCGATACCGGCGGCATTGACCGTTGTGTTCGCCCCGAGATCAGTCCCTTGAGGGACGGAGGCTGGCTGCATGGTCATCATACCAGGCACTTGCGCGAATAAAGATCCTCCCAAAAAGAGGATGGAAGATACAAGGCGTAGGGTCAGTTTCATATATAATCTTTGTTTGTTAGCCAAAGACCGATTCTTTATAACTTGAACTTAAGGTCAAGCCTGAATTGAACCCGAACCGATGCAGGAAAAAAAGGCTCGGGGCGTTTGGTCGACTATTCCCCGGGGGCGGGTCTTGGGAAAGGCCGCGCAACGAGGACCTAAAGGAAAAGGTCGGTCAAAGAGAATTCTTTTTTCTCTTGTTTCCAGGCTTGGAGTCTTGCCCGAATTGATCGAGGTTGATCCGAACGCTTCCCTCGAGGGACTCCAAGTGATCAAGCAAAGCTTCGGGTATGGCGGTACGCTGGTCATCGGTGTTGACCGGGCCCTCGAAAAGAACCTCGCCGTCTACGGAGGTTACCTTGAAGTGCTTGTCCCCGTCCTCGGAAGTGTACTCGTAAGTGCCGTCGTCATCGGAATTCACGATCTTGGTCTTCACCGATCCCGACACCGAGGACCAAGAAGAGATGGCCCCGCGTTTGCGAGCCTCCTTGATCATTTTTTGGAAATCGGGAGCAGGCCCCAGGTCGAGGTTTGGGCCAAAATCAAAGCGTTTTCCGGAAATCGCTCCTTCGTCCACTGCTTTGTCACGCTCGAGACGGCTTAACCGTCCGTCCCCGTCCGCATCGAACTTCTCAATGATTTCCGAGGACAAAGGTTCAAGGTTGAGCCCCCGTTGGCCAAAGGGCCTGAGAGTACGGTCCAATTGATTTAGGATGCGCTCCTCCCAGGCTTGGGCGTCGGGAAACGAGGGCCGTTCGAATCTCTGAATCCGATTGAACGGGCCGGCGATGCCAAGCCTTTTTTTGGCCCCCAGTTTCACATTCAGGGTTTTCTCTTCCCCCCCCCTCAGGATGGAAAGGGAAACTTCTTGGCCGATCTTCTTCGAGCCCACGAGTTCGACGAGTTGCTCGGGGTTGATCAAGATTTGATCATCGAGCTTTTTCAGGATGTCATACTGCTTCAGGCCTGCCTTTTCGGACGGGCCGTCCGGACTGACCATGGCGACGGTCAGGTAGAGGTTGGCCGGGAGGCCAAGCTGTCTGCCGACGACCGGCGAAAGTTTGGTGGCGAGAAGTCCGAGGAAAGCGACCTTGGATTCTTCAGGCAAGCGGACAGGTTTCGGCGGATCATCGGCATTCCCGTCGGGGGCGGAAAAGAGAGACACCGATGGCAAAAGAAGAGCGAAGGTCAAAGACAGCGGTTTCACAAAGGCAAAAAATTTCATGATTGGGTGCGAAGTGAATGAGGTTGTTTTCAGAAAGGCTCGAGTCCAATGAGAAGTGTTTCCTCGCGAGGGACCGAAGAGCGGATAATGGTGTTGGTTTCGGGGTTAACCCAAATGGTTTCGTCTATGAAATGATAACGGTACTGCCTGGCTGGGTTCACTCCCGGGCGCTCAACGATTCCTTCGTCGAAAAAATCAATGAGAAATTCGCGGGCTTTCGGTTGCTCCCATCCCGATTCGGACATTGCGGACAACTCCTCGATCGAAACCCCGTTGATCGGGCTTTCGTCGGTAACAGGGAGAGAGCTCTGCGCCACGGGGGGAGCGGGAAGGTCGATCATCTCCGTTGGGATGACCGGAGCCGTTCCGGATTCGGACAAGGGAAAAGAAAAAAACAGGACAACAAGGGCAGCGGCTCCAAGCAGGACGAGGCTGGGTATAAAGTAGAGATTATCACGGGCCGCCGGCACGGGTTGAGCTAAAGGTTCGTCCCCCGGTTCCGGCAACTGCCTGACGGCAAGCCGAGCCGATACTCCGAGGGCTTCTTCCACCCGGCGTTCAAAATCGGACGAAGGTTCCTGCGGGCGGAACGCCTTGAGCTCCCTTTCCAGTTTCTCGTTCTCGTTCATGATTCGTATGACTTTTCGGAGGGACCCTTTTCCAGGGATACCGGAACCCACTCCTTCAGCTTGTCCAGAGCGTAACGATAGCGGGAAGCAACCGTGTTGAGGGAGAGATCGAGCGTACGGGCAATTTCGTCAAAAGTGAGCTCCGACCATATTTTGAGTGTGATGACCTCTTTTTGCTCGGGAGGCAAACGTTCGATCGCATGTAACAGAGCCTTTTTGCGCTCATCTTTTTCCAGGCTGCGGTCGAAGGAATCAACGAAGGTAAATTCGGCGCAAACCTTCTCTTCCCTGATTTTTCTCCTGTCCAGGCTTCTCGCCCAATCGATTGCAAGCCTTCTGATCGCACGGTAAACCAAACTGGGAGAAACTTCACCCGTATGGCCGTACAAACGCCAAATTCTGACGAAGGCTTCCTGAACGAGATCTTCGGCATCATCCGGATATCGTGCTTGCTGCCTGGCGAAAAGGAGAAGTTTTGCCCCGTGTTTGGCAAACCAAGCTTTCCATATGGGTTCGGACTTCATGATCAATCTAAATACGCCGTCTAAGCGAATGATGGACGAATTTTTGTCTACAAATCATAAAAAAAACAGTTATGAAGGCAAACCTTGGTTTTTCTTGAACTTTTTTTCCCTTTTTTCGAACTTTAGAAAAAATGGCATGCCAAATGCAAAACTTCTTTTAAGGGCAAGGTTAGCCTTTTGTATAAGGCAACTGTAATGCGCGACTCTTAGGGCAGAGTCGCGCATTTTTTTTGCCAAAAACAATCCATGAAATGTCAAAAGAAGAGTATGAAGCCTTGTCATGACATTATGCATGAGCTAAGGACATGTATTTACTTGCACCTAGAAAAAACATGAGATTCTCGAACGGCTTGGACTTGGCCTACTGCACGAACGTTCATCGGGGAAACACTTGGGAGGAAACCTTCCGGTCCCTGGAGAAATACGTGTTGGCTGTCCGCGAAAAAGTCGCTTCGGAAGAAAGATTCGCCATTGGGCTTCGATTGGGAGCAGATGCCGCCAGAGAACTTTCCGACCCCCGACAAATCCTGAGTTTCCAAAAATGGCTGGAAGCCAAGGATTGTTATGTTTTCACCATCAACGGATTCCCTTACGGCAACTTTCACGGCCAACCGGTTAAGGAAGACGTCTACCGTCCGGACTGGGCGACGGAGGAGCGGTTGACCTATACCGTCCTGCTCTTCGAAATTCTGGAACAACTGCTGGACCCGGGTGAAGAAGGCAGCGTCAGCACGCTTCCCGGGTCATTCAAGGAATTTGACACCGACGAGACCGCATACTCGAAAATTTTCGATAACCTACTTCGTTGCTCCGATGAGATTGACCGCATAAAGGGACCGAAAAGCCTGGATTTGCATTTGGGTCTCGAACCCGAGCCTTTGGGGTTGTTCGAGACCACCCCGGAAACCGTTTCCTTCTTCGACGAACTCAACGACAAGAGCGATGGGAGGGATTCGTTGTTGCGCAACGTCGGGGTAAACTACGATTGCTGCCATCTTGCGGTGGAATTCGAGGAAGCCCAAGAGGGCTTGAACCTCCTGGACCAAGAGGGAATACGCTTAAGCAAACTTCACTTGAGCTCCGCCCTTCGCGTTAAGCCGAGTCCTGAAAACCTGAAGGCTTTGAGCCAATTCGTCGAGGAAGTCTATCTTCATCAAGTCATCGTTGGCAGGAATGGACGAATCCTCCGACGCCACAAGGATCTTGATTTGGCCCTTTCCTTCGTTCATTTGAATCAGGAATCTCTTGGCGACGAGTGGCGAATTCATTTTCACGTCCCCCTGCACGCTTCGCCCGGAAACGGGATGGAAGACACGAGGGATCACGTCCGAAAAACCCTTGATTGGTTGGCTCGGAACCCAGGAAAATGCAGGCATTTGGAAATGGAAACCTACACTTGGGAAGTCCTGCCCGAAAACTTGCGCTCC
>JAYOII010000003.1:0-9683 GCA_038118685.1 Opitutia bacterium | reverse complement strand
AACAGGTGGCCGAGGAATACTTCTGGACCCTCGATACCTTGCGGGAAAGAGGCCTGGTTCACTCCGCCACCCACTCAACCACCTAGGGTGGTTTCGTTCCTTTGAAAGCCGACTTTGCGAATCAGGTTCTGACCTTGGCCCGGACGTCCAATCTGCCGACCGTTTGGACGAATTGCCTGGCCGCTTGGGCAGTGAATGCGGTTGCCGCCACCACTCTTCGGGGAATGCCTGCTTGGGGCGATCCAGGATTCATCGATTTGAATTGCCTTTTCTTTCTCCTTCTCGGGAGCAGCTTGATGTACGCGGGAGGGTGCACGCTCAACGACGCGTTCGACGAACAATTCGACCGCCGGCACAACCCCGACCGCCCACTGCCCTCGGGACGCATAAGCCAACGCGCGGTTTGGTCGCTGGGTTTCGTTGAGTTGGGCGCCGGAGGCTTGCTGCTCACCCTCGGGGCCGATTGTTCCAGCCTTTGGACGCTTTTGCTCTTGGGAACCGTCCTGGCCTACGATTACCTGCACAAAACTTGGCAAGGAGGATTCATTCTGATGGGCGGATGCCGCCTTTTTCTATGGCTTGCCGCCGCGACAGCCGGTGAACTCAATGAGCTTACTCCTCAAACCTGGCTTTGGGGGCTGACTCTTTTTGCCTACGTCATGGGCATCAGTATGTACGCCAAGGGTGAATCCCAAAAGAGGGAAGCTCCCGCCCGCGTTTCCATTGTTTTTCTTTTTTCCTCTCCTTTGCTCGCCTTGGCCGGCTTGATCCATTGGCATCAGATCGATCCGATTCGCCAGACCTTGATCAACTTGACCGGGCTTTTTGTAGCGTGGATTGCCTTCCGTTCGATCATGGAGATGAGGAGTGGTCGGGACGGTGCCATAGGTAAAGGTGTATCCTATTTGCTTGCAGGCATTTGCGCGATTGACTCGGTGGTTCTTTCTTTCTACCTGCCCATTCTTGTCGCACCCTGTTTGTGCGGCCTGGCGCTTGCTCTTTTGTTGCAAAAGAAGTTTGCGGCGACTTGAACCTTCGCTCATAGTCGGATTTATGCCTTCCACCTACTCCACGATCCGAAAAAACATCCGCTTGGATTGCACCCACAGGGTCTACTTTACCAAAGACTCCTTCTCCATGGCGAACGACACGCTGTCTGAAATTCTCCAACCTCATCTCGAAGGAAGAAGAACCAAGACCTTGGTTTACCTCGACGAAGGCCTTTTGGACGGAAACCCCAATTTGCCCGAATGCATCGAAAGTTATTTTCGAGGGAGGGAAGAAAGGCTCAATCTCGTAACCTCGCCTGTCTTCATCAAAGGGGGCGAGGAAGCAAAAAACGATTGGTCTCTCGTCGAACGGATTTGGGCCGACTTGAACCAGCATGCGATGTGTCGGCATTCCTACGTCATCGTAGTCGGCGGCGGGGCAGCCTTGGACCTGGTCGGTTTTGCCGCATCCACCGCTCATCGGGGGGTTCGCCTGATCCGCTTTCCCACGACCACCCTCAGCCAGGGTGACGGGGGAGTCGGCGTAAAAAACGGCGTCAATTTCTTCGGGAAGAAAAATTGGGTCGGAACTTTCTGCGTTCCCGACGCCGTGGTCAATGACTTCAATTTTCTACGGGGATTGCCAGAAAACCAAAAGCGGGCCGGATACGTCGAGGCCGTCAAGGTCGCGCTCATTCGCGACCGCTCCTTTTTCGAGCAAATCGAGGAAAAAGCGGAAGAACTCGCTCAGTTTGAGGAAAACGTCCTCGAGCAAGTAATCAGAAAGAGCGCCGCCCTTCATCTGGATCACATCGCCAGTTCCGGAGACCCCTTCGAAAAAGGCTCGGCCCGCCCCTTGGACTTCGGTCATTGGGTCGCCCACAAACTCGAACAACTTTCCGATTTTCGGATGGGGCACGGCGATGCGGTGGCCATCGGTCTTGCGGTCGATCTGACCTACTCCGCCCGGGTCGGCCTGATCAAACCCAAGACGGCCGAACGCTGCCTCCGGTTGCTCGAGAGACTTGGCTTTCATCTCTATGACGATCTCCTTCATACGGAAGGCGAATCCGGAAACCGGTCCATTCTCGAGGGTTTGGAGGAATTCCGCGAACACCTCGGTGGCGAACTCACCATCACTCTCGTGCAAGGCATCGGGGAAGGGGTTGAAGTTCACGCGATGGACAAGAAAGAAATTCTCGAGTCGGTGGAGGACTTGCAAAGAAGGCGCAAGGCCCTTCTTGAAGCGTAACCGATGATCGAAAGCGAGCGTTGCGATGGCCCTCGGGCGGCAATTCTCAACGTAGTCGGCCTGTGCAACCGACATTTGGGCGAACACACGCCCCGCCTTAGGGACTTTTCCGCAAAAACCACCGGAAAGCCTCTTTTGATCAAGCCCGTCATGCCGGCTCTTACCTGCTCGGCTCAGGCGACCTACTTGACCGGCTCCCTGCCCTCGGAGCACGGAATCGTCGGCAACGGATGGTATGACCGCACCCTAAACGAACACCATTTTTGGAAACAATCCAACCGATTGGTCGGTGGTCCTAAAATTTGGGAAAAACTCAGAGCGGAACGTCCGGGTTTTCGGACGGCCAACCTGTTTTGGTGGTTCAACATGTACTCCTCGGTCGATTACTCGATCACGCCTCGCCCTCTTTATCGTTCCGACGGGCTGAAGACTTTCGACGTTCATGCCCATCCCCTTAAGATCCGGGAGGACGTCAAACGCGACCTCGGTCCCTTCCCTTTTCATTCCTTTTGGGGCCCGAAAGCCGGGATCGAGTCATCCCGATGGATCGCCGAATCGGCCAAATGGACGGAAGATCGACACGAACCCGACCTTTCGTTGGTTTATTTGCCCCACCTCGATTATGACTTGCAAAAGTTCGGACCGGAAGATCCCCGGATTCCCCAAGCCCTTCGGGCAATCGATCAAGTCGTCGGCGACCTGATCGACTTCTACGAAAAAAAAGGCGTCCGGGTCGCAATCTTGTCCGAATACGGAATCACCAAGGCAAACCAGGTCGTTTTCCCCAATCGCATCTTTCGCCGCAACGGCTGGTTGAACATCAAGGAAGAATTGGGGTTGGAACACTTGGACTGCGGAGGATCCCAAGCGTTCGCCCTGACCGACCACCAAGTTGCCCACGTTTACCTCAACCGAAAGGACGATGCTTTCCGCGACAAAGTAAGAAACGCCTTGGAGAAAGCGGAGGGGGTTTCTTCGGTTCTGGTCGGGGAGTCACGAAGGCAAGCTGGGCTCGACCACGAACGAGCGGGAGACTTGGTCGCGATCTCGGATGAAAACGCCTGGTTTGCTTACTATCATTGGGAAGAGGACCGACTGGCCCCGGATTTTGCCCGATGCGTGGACGTCCACAGAAAGTACGGGTACGACCCCACGGAGCTCTTCGTGGACCCGAAAATCAATTTCCCCGGGCTCAAAGTCATCCGAAAGCTAATCGGAAAGAAATTGGGATTCAGAACGCACATGGACCTCATTCCCCTCGATCCCAGTTTGGTTATGGGAAGTCATGGCTGCGTTCCTGCGGACACCCTGGATTGGCCCGTTCTTTTCGGACAGGGCTTGGGTGGCAGATCTCAAGTTCTGGAGGCCCCCGAAGTTCACCAAGAAATCCTTACTCTTTTTCAGTGATTCCACTCACTCTTTATAAGGTTTTTTCATTTTTTATAGTCTTTTTTATTGCCACTTGATCGACTTGATTCCTTGGATAAGATCGGTTTTCGGCCACAAACCGAAAAACACTTTCCACACTCGTTTGATTTCGTAACCAATCCAAGATTGGCGAAGGTGAATAACGAGCCTGATTATCAATCCAAGAAAACCAAATCCGCCCGTGAGTTCCTCCAACCAAACCAAAGACGACGAAAAAATGGCTCAGGCCCTCGTGGAGGCCTATGAAAAACTCAAGTCCCAAGTCCAGCAAGTCATTGTCGGCCAAGACGACGTTCTCGAACAATTGCTCATCGCCATGCTGGCCCGGGGACATTGTTTGCTCGAAGGCGTCCCCGGATTGGCAAAGACTCTCATGGTGCGCTCTTTGGCTCAAGCAATCAACCTGAGTTTCCGCCGGATCCAATTCACCCCCGACCTGATGCCCGCAGACATCACCGGCACCGACATCATTCAGGAAGACAAAACCACCGGTCATCGTGAACTTGTCTTTGAAAAAGGTCCCATCTTTTCCCAAATCGTCTTGGCGGACGAAATCAATCGGACTCCCCCGAAAACTCAAGCCGCCCTGCTCGAAGCCATGCAGGAGCATGACGTTTCCGTAGGGGGAAAGACTTATCATTTGGACGAGCCTTTTTTCGTTCTCGCCACCCAAAACCCAATCGAGCAGGAAGGCACCTACCACCTGCCCGAAGCCCAACGCGACCGTTTTCTTTTCCAAGTCATCGTCGATTACCCGAGTCGTGACGAGGAAAGGCAAATCATAGAACGCACAACCTCGACCTTCGAATCGAAACTCGAGCCGGTCCTGGATGGAAAAACCATTCTCGAATGCCAAGAAACCGTCAAGCGGGTGCCGGTTCCCGAACATGTCTATGATTTTATTCTCGATCTTGTCAGAATGGCCAGGCCCAAGGAGGAATCTTCCCCCAAGTGGGTCAAGGACTTGATCGATTGGGGGCCGGGTCCAAGGGCATGCCAACAACTTGTTCTCGGCTCCAAGGTCCGGGCCTTGCTCCGCGGTCGTTATCACGTGACCGTGGACGACGTGGAGGCTCTGGCTCACCCCGTGTTGCGTCATAGAATCGTGCCGACATTCAATGCGGAAGCCGAAGGGATTTCCGTCGAGCACCTGATCGACCGCTTGCTCAAGGACGCCCCGAAAAAGGATGAAAGCGTGATGTAAGGGGTTGCCCCCGAAACTAAAACAGGGAGCCCAGTGGCCACCGTTACCGACTACTTAGACCCGAAAGACCTTTCCAAACTCGCCAACCATCAGGTCTTGGCAAGAAGAGTGGTGGAAGGCTTTTGTTCCGGGCTCCACCGTTCGCCGCACAAGGGCTTCAGCGTCGAGTTCAAGCAACACCGGCAATACGTTCCGGGAGATGAAATTCGGCACCTCGACTGGAAAGTCTATGGGAAAAGCGACCGTTTTTACATACGCGAATACGAGGAGGAAACCAACCTTCGATGCAACGTGCTTCTTGATGCAAGCGGATCCATGGCCTACGAAGGAACCCGCTCCGACGGACTAAGCAAGCTTCATTACGCCTCGCGCCTCGCCGCTTGCCTTTCCTACATGATGCTAAAACAAACCGACAGCGTGGGCCTCGTCACCTTCGACACCAAAGCCCGCAAGGTCCTGCCCCCGCGAGGACGGGCCGCTCACGTCAGAAACATCATAGACTTGCTTGAAAAAACCTCACCCGGAGGAGAGACTGATCTGGGGGAAGTCTTCCACGAATTGATCCCCAAACTCAAACGCCGCGGATTGGTCATTCTCATTTCCGATTGTTTCGGAGACTTGGATTCGGTGATGAAAGGTTTGGCTCATTTCCGTCATGCCAAGCACGACGTCCTGATTTTCCAAATTTGGGACCCCGATGAACTCGATTTTCCTTTCAAGCAATGGACCCGCTTCGACTGCCTGGAAGACGCTCAAAAGAAGCACACCGTCGATCCCTCTCATCTCAGGCAAGCTTATCTTGAGAACCTTGAGAAATACCGTGAAAACTTCACCAAAGGCTGCCACCGAAACCGCATCGATCTCGTTCCCATGACCACGGATCAACCCTATGCCGATGCCCTGGCCTACTATCTTGCTTTGCGCAAGCGCGGCAAGGGAGCCATGCTCAAATGAACTTTCTCAACCTCAGTTTGGCCTTGGGATGCGCCGCGGTTCTGATTCCTTTGGTCATTCACATCTTCAACCGGAGCAGGTTCAAGGTCGTCAATTGGGGGGCCATGCATTTGCTTGAGTCCGTGATCCGGGTGAACCGCAAGCAGGTTCAACTCGAACAGTTGATTCTTCTTTTGATCCGTTGCGCCATCCCCATCCTCTTGGCCCTTTGCCTGGCCCGCATGGTCGTGACTGACTGGGGACCCTTTCTGCACCGTGTCGTTCTTCCGTTGGCCGCTCTGGCCTTCCTGATCCTCTACGCTTTGGCCCCCAAACTGAAGCTTCTTTTCGGTATCCTGTGCGCCGGGTGCTTGCTTTATGTTCTTGCGGCGGAAACCGGCGTCATCGGATCGGGTTATGCGCAAAGGGAGATCTCGTCTAAATCCATGGACGTTCCCAGTTCCACCGTCATCCTGATGGACGATAGTTTTTCCATGAACGCGGACGGAGGGTTTGAGACCGCCGGAAGTTTTGCCGAAGGCTTTCTCAACAAACTGAAAAAGGGATCGGAAGCAACCGTCGTTCGGATGGGAGGATCCGCTTCACCTGTTTTTGACAAACCGACCTCCGAAACCAAAACCCTCGGCCAAAGATCCGGTCAACTCCGGGCGGCCTCGGACCGGGTCGATTTGGCGGGGTCCTTCGATACCGGAATCAGGGCGACCCATGACGGACAAAACGCCAAGCGGGAGATTATTCTTATCTCGGACTTCAGGAAAGCGGACTGGGAACGGAGCGGTCGTTCGCTCGCAGGCTTGAGGGAGCGTCTGGAAAACGAAACCCTTCGGCCGGCCATTACCTTCATTGACGTCGGTGGCACTTCCCTCGAGAACGTCTCCGTCGAAAGCATAGACTTGTCCGCCTCATCGGTCGGCGTCGGCCAAAAAGTTCTCATAAGAGCCGAGCTTCGAAACCATGGTTCGAGGTCCGCCTACGAGGGAGATTTGCCAGTCAGGCTATTCGTCAACGAAGCAATCGAGCCCGTTCAGGAAACCGTGGTTTCCCTCGCACCCGGTGAAACCGGGCAGGTTCTCTTTCCCCACAAATTTTCCGAAGCCGGTTCCTCCACCGTTACGGTCGAAATCGGAGCCCGGGACGCGCTTGATTCGGACAACCGCAGGTCTTCCTCCATTGCCGTCTTGGATCGTATTGGTGTTCTTTTGGTCGACGGAGCCCCATCCGAAGAATGGCTTCAGGGGGAGACCGACTTTCTGAAAATCGCCCTTACGCCTTTCGAGGAAGCCCAGGCAAAGAAGAGTGTTCAAGCGAAAGATTTAATCGAGGCATCCGTAATTCCGGTCGATAAATTGACCCCCGCCGTCATCAAAGACGGAAACCAAAGTGTGATCGTCCTCGCCAACGTCGCCAGCCTCAAGGACGATCAGGTCGACGCCCTCTCTTCATTCGTTCAAAACGGAGGCGGACTTTGGCTTTGCCTCGGAGATCAGGTGGACGGGAATTGGTACAACGAAGTTCTCGGCTCGGAGAAAAACGGGTTGTTGCCCCTCGAGCTCTTCAACCTGGGCGGAAGCCTGACCGATGATTCGGTTCGAACCAAGGTCGTCGCATCCTATTTCGAGCATCCCGCCTTAAGCCTGTTCAACGACCGCAGAAACGGAAACTTGTCGGACGCGGATCTTTGGCGGTGGCATCGACTGGACGAATCCGATCCGTCCTCCTTCCGAGACACGACGATCCTGGCAAGAATGGAAACCGGGGATGCCTTTTTGGCCGAAAAGAAAGTGGGCAAGGGAGTCGTCGTTCAAATGGCGACCGCCGCCGACGGGGATTGGAGCAACATGCCCATCCGTTCCTGCTACTTGCCTCTTGCTCAGCAAATCACCACCTATTTGGCCGATCAGGTGACACCCCCGCGCAACTTGCCAGCAGGCGCCACCTTCACGCATTACCTTCCTGAAAAAAAGGCCGGACAAAAACTTACGGTCAAGGCCCCGGACGGTTCCGCCTACGTCGTGAAGGCGGTCAAAAGAGGAACCCAAGCAGTGGCCGAATTCTCCCAAACCAGGGAACCGGGAACTTATGAGATGAGCGCGGAGGGAATGGACAAGGTCAAGTTCGTTGCCTTTGCATCCACCAAGGAATCTCTCCTTGAAAGGATGAGTAAGGAGGAAATTCTTTCCGCAGGCTCAGAGCTTTCCGAAGCCGTCGACTACATCGATGCGTCCGGAGAAGACGCCCTTGCCAAATACCTTGAACTCGATGGCAACCGTACTTTTGGAAGGGAGATGTGGAAATATTTGCTCCTCGCGGTCCTATTGCTCGTCTTTCTCGAGATCATTCTTCAGCGAGTATTCGGGAGGGTCAAATCGTGAAGGACGACCGTACGGGCTTGAGCCTTTATCTAGGGGGCGAACTTGAAACCTGGGCTTGCCTCCTTATCGTTTTGGCGTCCACCGTCGCGGCGTGGTGGCTTTACAGGCTTGAAACAAAAAAAGGAACCGCCGCGCCTTTGGACAAGCTCCTCCCTTTTCTCCGGGCCACGGCCGTCGGCTTGATCGTCTTGACCCTTGCCGGTCCCACCTTGAAAAACGTTTCCGAGAAAGGGGAAAGGGGCAGGGTTTTGATCTTTCTGGATGGATCCGAAAGCATGACCCTTCAGGACAAGCATATGTCTCCGGGAAGGAAACTTCTCTTGGCGGAACGCCATGGCTGGCTCCCGCAAGATCAGCAGTTGATTGACCCGGCCCTGTATGAGGCTGCCGACTTGCTGTCGGCCGCCCGTTCCGGGCTCAGGGATCGGATGGAAGAACCGGCTGCGGACCTGAACCAGGCAGCTGCCGAATTCGCCGGCGAGACGAGAAAAGCGGCCGGGATGCTCAAGGGCAAAGATTATCAAGTCGTCTTGCCCGAAGAGCGCAGGGGATCGCTCAGGCACGAAGTTTGGGAAGGAATTCCCGGCTCCGATTTAAATAGCCTGACCAGTCACCCCAAGTTCAAGTCCGGCGGGCCCGATTTCACCGGTTACCTTGGAGCAACCCAAAGCCCGACCAACGCGGGGGATGATTTCGGGAGAAAAATCAGCGGCATCCTCACGCCTCCCGAAGACGGAGCCTATCGGTTTTGGCTCTATGCGGACGACCAATGCATCCTCAAACTCAACGACGCCGGAGAAAACCCCGACCGGGCCAAGGAGATTCTTCGCATTCCTTCGCACACTCCAGCCGATTGGGGCCAAGCTCTCGAATCCCGACCTGTTTCTCTCCGCAAGGACAGGCGTTACTACTTCGAGATTTTGCACAAGGAAGGCGGAGGAGACGATTTCTGCGCCGTGGGTTGGACCTTGCCGAACGGCTCCCTCGAACGCCCCATTCCCGGGAAGCGTTTTCTCGTACCCAACCTTGATCGGACCCTAACCTTTTCCGAGTTGCTCAAAAGCATGAACGAGGAGCTCGTCGAGGTCGCCCAATCCTTGCGCAAGGGAAAAGGAGACACCGCCGATGCGGACATGCGCAAAGCTCTTTCCGGATTGGCCGACCTGTGCCTCTCTTTCGAGGATAATTTCAGGGAAACTTTCGACCTTTATGCCGAAGAACAAGCGATGGAAAAAAGCGAACTCATATCCGGGGCCCTCGATGATTTTGACTCTTCCAATCGATGGAAAAGGGCTACCCGTCTGCTGACCGAACGACAAGACAGCGTCCTTCGCGAGCTTAAGGACACCCACCTCATCGAAGTCCGTTCGCTGGACGGCGTGGAAGCCGACCAGGTTTGGGAAAACGCAACCGAGGCCGAACCGCCAAACGACTTCGGCAAGTCTCCTCTTGCCCGAATTACGGATTTGGCCTCAGGCCTACTC
>JAYOII010000002.1:11212-34347 GCA_038118685.1 Opitutia bacterium | reverse complement strand
CCGAGAGACGGGCCTAAAGCCAAGAAAGCCTACCCCAAAACTTCCTTGGATAAGACCATTTAGCTAGTTGCTTGTTCTCTCGTCAACCGAGTTTCCCAAGGCCAAGGACTTTTCCTTTTGCCGATTGGCTTTAACATTCTGTAAAACAGGGTGTTAAGTTATTCACTTTAAATCACAAAAGTTATTCACCACAATGCATGGCGCTTGTTAGCAACAAGGCTTTCGCATTTCCTTTGCCTTCAATACTCCCGATTTTTCTTCTTGCCTGGCTCAGGAATGGGATACGATCCATCGGGATTTGCTTGCAAAGGGGATTCTGATTTCATGGTCAGTTTTTCTACTCCAGGCGCAAAGTTGTGTTCGCAATTGAGCATTTCGTCATAAGTGACCTCGACTCCGGTGTGAGCCGCCATTCGGCCCATTGAAGTTACTACGCTGGCTTGAACGCCGCGCTCCACTTCGTTGTAGGGTCGGTCGTTGCGGATTGCATCCATGAGATGTTCCCACTCGTCCTGGTAGGGACTGGACTCGGTCAAGGGACGTCCGCCATCACGTTGTCCGAACATCCAGGCAAGGTCGCTGTCCCAGCCTTGGCCTTTGTGTATTCGGGCTTGCGAGCGATGACCTCCCGGTCCGGAAATCAGAGCGTAGCCTTTCGTTCCGTGGGCGTTGCTCGAGAATTCCTGATGGCAACCGGCCATATTCCGACCGTGGAGATACATTTTGGTTTCGTCCGGGAAGGTATATTCCACCGTGTAATTGTCGAAATTCTGGTCGATTTTATCTCCCCGGTAGTGGCGCCCTCCCTGAGCTTGGGCCTTGACTGGCCAGGCATCCTTCATCCAGCAACACTCATCGATATTGTGTATGAAGAAATCACTGAACGAGCCGCCGCTTAACCAAAGGAAACTATGGAAGTTTTTGATTTGGTGAATCAAGTCACTGTCATCAGTAGTGTTTTTGGTGGAGAAACAGGAAGCGATGGGTCCTTGCATGCGGTAGGCCCTGAGGTTGAGGATTTGGCCGATTTCACCATCTTTGATCCGGGCATAGAGCTCCCTGCGGGCCTGACTTTGCCGGCACATGAGTCCGACCCCGACCTTGAGGTTTTTCTTCTTCGCTTTTTCATTCAGTTCGAGCATCTTGCGGGACGAGAATCCATCCGGCGTGACCGGCTTTTCCATAAAGACGTTTAGGTTTTTCTTGATGGCATATTCGTAATGCACCCAACGGAAGGCGCAGGGCGAGGTGAAGATCACGACGTCACCCGGGTCAAGCGCGTCCATCGCTTTGCGGTAACCGTCAAAGCCAATGTGCCGGCGCTCGGGAGGAACGTCCACCTTGTCCTTGTGCTTTTGGCTCAATCCCTTGAGGCTCCGGTCGAGCTTGCTTTGCACGACGTCGGCCATGGCCACGATCTTGGTCGGCCCGTTTGCCAAGGAAACCGAAAGGGCATTGCTGGCCGCTCCCGTTCCCCGACCGCCACAGCCGACCAGCGCGATCTTGGTGGTGTCGTCTTCCTTTCCATGAACGACGGGAAGGGCAATTCCCGCGAGGGCGCCGCCGGTTGCGATTTTGCCGGAATTTCCAAGGAATTTTCTGCGAGAGAGAAGGGTTGAGTCGATGGCCATGTTTTTGGGTTTCGGTTTGTGGTTTGGAATGGGAATGAGTTCGAAAGAAGAGGGTGGAAGGAATGGTTTCCAATCCTTTGGGAAGAATTACTTTTGGGAAATGCAGTAGAGCGTAGATTGAGACCTGGTGAAAATCATCCCGGAAATCGGGGACAAGGTGGCCCGAAAAACTTCGTCTTCACCGGGAGAAAGGGAATTTTCGCTAACGACTTTCAATCTTTCCCGATTGGGCTCGACGACGTAGGTCTGCCCGCCTTCGTTCTGGATGTAATAACGTCCGCCGGAAACGAGGGGAGAACCGGAAAAAGCCCCTTTCAACCGATCGACCCAGAGTGTTTTGCCATTTCGGGCGTCGTAGCAGGTGATGATTCCGCTCATGCTTGTTACCAAGACGAGTCCGTTTACCGAGGCCGGCGAAGGGAGATCCCGACCGCCGTTGCGTTTGGCATGCCATTTCATGTGCGTCTTGGTCAAATCTCCACGACCGGTCGGATCGATGGCATAAAGGTCACCCGGTTTTCCGTTGACCACGAAGATCAGTTTGCCGTCGTAGAAAGGAACGGGTGAGCCGCGCCCGTTGAAGCTTTGGCAAAACCAGAGTTCTTTTCCATCGGCAAGCGAATAGCCCCGTGCCCCGAACTCTCCGTTCAGCACGATTTGCCTCTCGCCTTGGACGGATATCACGATGGGTGTGCTCCAACCCCCGCGCGGCTTGGTTTCCCTTTTCGTTTCCCAGGCGATCTTGCCGGAATTCAAGTCCAGGGCGACCAAGCGGGAAGGACCCATGGAGTCGCAATTCTGCAGGACCAACCCATCGACAATCACCGGGGATGCGGCCACTCCCCAGCTGCCGGGGAAATCACCCAGGTCGACGTTCCAAAGTTTCTTTCCATCCAAATCGAAGCAATGCAGACCGGCCGGACCAAAGAAGGCCACCACTTTGTTTCCGTCGGTGACCGGGGTTGGGGTGGCCCAGGTGTTCATCCGGTGAACCGCTTCTTCCCTGGAATTCTTGACTTCCTTTTTCCACAGCAGTTCCCCCGTGTCCTTGTCCAGGCAATGAATGAACCTCAAGCCTCCTTCCCGGTCTGCGGAGGTGAGAAACAATTTCCCGCCCGCTTGAACGACCGATGATTGCCCGGAACCGGTGATCTCTTTTTTCCATTTGATCGAGCTGGCATTCCAACTCAGCGGAGTTTTTTCTTTCTCCACCCCCATCCCGGTCGGTCCGCGGAAGGATTTCCATTCCGATTCCCCCCAAGCGCAAAGGTGAAGACCGAGAAACACAAGAAAGCTTGGAGCGAAAGAATTCATCGGTTTTCCCTCAGAGTTTGCGAATGCGCAGGTTGCGAAACCACACTTCGTTGCCGTGATCTTGCAAGCAAAGGTGCCCTTTTCCCACTTTGCCGAATTTTTCCCAGTTCTTGAACTTGCTCTTGGAAACGCGCTCGTTCCAATCCTTGCTTCCGATTTGGTAAGAGCACAAAAGTTGCCCGTTCATGTGATGTTCCACCTGGTTGCCGGGCTTGATGATCAGCCGGACGGAATTCCATTCGCCAATCGGCTTGAGGTTAGCGACTTTGGGCGCGTAGAGAGCGTAACAGGAACCGGTGTCGGTTTTGCCGCCTGCTCTCATGGTGTGAAAGATTTGCATCTCCGGTCCGGTCTTGTAGGACGGGCCCTCCGTTTCGGCCACCCGGTAGATGATCCCACTGTTGCCGGGTTTCGGTAGCTTCCATTCCAGTTGCAACTCAAAGAACTCATACTGTCCGCGGGTCATCAAGTCGCCACCTGATTTTCCCTTTTCCTTGAGCAATTTGATTGCTCCGTCCTGAGCAACCCAGGCGTTACCGGGCTTGTCTTTCTTGTAGCCCTTGAATTCAGAGAGGTCCTTTCCATTGAAAAGGGAGATCCAAGAGGCTTTCTTCTCGGCTTGTGCGGAAAAAAACATGGATAGGGAAAAGAGAGCGATGCTCGATATGCGAATGGCGTTCATTGTGTTTTGGCTGAGGGTGATTGGAATGGGTTACCGGACAAGTCGATAAGATCGAAGATCAATTGGCAAGCGGAAGAATCCTTTGCAGGAAAGAAATTCGAGTCGCCCAATGATCCGCGCTATCCTGTTGGCATGAAAAACTTAGACCTGAAGAGTTTCGCCATTGGTTTCCTTCTTGCTTCCGTTCTCTTGCTTGGGATCGGGGCAACTTCCAAGACGGTCGACGTCCGAATCGTCGGAATCGACAAGCACTATGCGGATTGGGATCCCTTGGTCGTGCAAATAAAGAAATGATCTTCTCCTTGCCGCTCAAGGCAAGGATTTGAGAAACTTCGATACGATCGAGCAAGCCCGGTCGACTTGGGCCATTTCCACCCATTCTTCGGTGGAGTGGGCTTGGGCGATGTTCCCCGGGCCGAACACCAAAGCGGGCGTTCCTCCCATGGCAATCGGAGAGGCATCCGTGAAATAGGGCACGCCTCGGGGTTTTCGTTTGTTGGCCGCCCGCAGGAATGATTGGCAGAAAGGAAGATTGGGATCGGTATCCAGGGGCGGACAGGGTACGGAACGGCTTTTCGAGAATTCGGGAAGGGGGATGCTCCTTTCCTTGAAAGCCTCGATAAGCTCCTTCCTCACGGAGGCTTCGGTTTCCCCGGGAATGGTTCGCCGGTCCAAGTCGACCACGCACTCGTTCGGAACGACGTTGGGTTGGGACCCTCCTCTTATCTTTCCCACGCTCAAGGTGGGTGACCCCAAAAGCGGATGCGTTCTGGATTTAAGATCGTTTGGGTAGTCTCCGAACAGAAATTCCAAAACGGGGGTCATCGCTTCGATTGCGTTCCTACCGTGTTGCGGGGTTGATCCGTGGGCCGATTTGCCCTTTGTTTTCAGTTGGAGCCACAAGTTTCCCTTGTGGGCGGTGACGACTTGCAACCCGGTGGGTTCTCCCGCAAGAGCCAAATCTCCCTTGGGACCTTTTTGGGCAAGCATGCGGGAGCCGGCTTGCCCAAACTCCTCGTCCACCAGACCGACAAACAAGACTTCCGTTTCCTTCGGCCTGCCGCCTTTTCGGGCGAGATCCAAAAAAGCGGTGAAAAAGGCGGCGACCGATCCTTTGGTATCGCAAGTTCCCCGCCCGTGCATTTTTCCTTGCTTGATCCTTGGGGTGAAATCCTTCTCGGGAGCCGGAACGACATCCATATGAGGAGTCAGCATAACTCTATGCTTGGTCTTGCCGAGAGGTGAGATGCGGGCGATGAGGTTTTTCCGCCCGGGCAGGACGGCTTGTCGGCGAACCTCGATCCCGGCCGAGTTTGCCATGTCTGCGAGAAATTCGGCAACCCTTTCTTCCCCGGTCAAGTCCGGGCGGTTTTCAAGAAAGGTCGGGTTGATGCTTGGGCGAGCGACAAGTTCTCTAAGCAGGCTCTGGACTGAGGAAAGGCGGGGCATCCATCGAAGTTTTCGAATTCACGGTCAAGGGCAAGCCTGAACCGCGTCATGCAAGTTAAGACCGTCTCGGGGAGAATCGACGGAGGGGAAACTAAAGCTCCTTGATGACAATGTCCTTGTAGTCGATTTCCATGTTTCGGTTGCCATGGAGTTGGATGCCGACCGGACCTTCCGGTTTGGCTGATGAGGACTCGTAGTTCATCACTTCTTTGCCTTGCAGCCAAACCGAGTATTTGGGGCCGATTGCCCGGATCTTCATGTGGTTCCAATCCTTGGCCTTGAGCAATTTTGCGACGTTCTTGGCCTCGACCGGATAGCCTTTTCCCGGAATGTAGGGAGAGCAAGTCATGTCCCTCTTGAGGGAGCCGGAAATTCCGATTTGAATCTGGTCCTGGGTACGCAGGTGAACACCCGAGTCGACGGTTCCTTCCCCGAAGCGAAAATCGAATGCCATCTCGAAGTCACGGAATTTTTTTTCCGTCCACAGGACCGATCCTTTTTTCTTGGGCCCGCTTCGAATTTGCAGAACCCCGTCGATCACTTGGTACCATTTTGCCTTGTCGTTTCCTTTGGGCACTTTCCACCCGGTCAGATCCTTTCCGTTGAATACGGGGTGAACGGTCTTTTCCGCAGCGGATTCGGTGCGGTCAAAACGGTAGAGGTTTTGTTTGGTACGGACAAGGAGAGAGTCTCCCACCACCGCCGGCGAAGCCATGCAACCGTCGTCCAGTTTGTTGCGCGCCAAAATTTTCAAGCCTTCGGGATTGGGTTCGAAGACCACGCAGTCTCCATTGATGGAGAACGAATAGATCTTTCCGTTGGCATGGATCGGGGAGGATGCGCATTCGCCCTTCACCCCCAATCGTTCCGCCCAGTGAACTTCTCCGGTCTTAGGGTCGTTGCATGAGGCTACGCCTTCATCGGAGACCATGAACAAATAATCGCCAAGCAGGAGGGGCGATGATTTTTTGGGAACCACCTTGCGCCGGTTCCAGGCAAGGTGGGTTTGGTCGACGTCCCCTTTCCCGCCGGGCTTGATTGCGGACATGGAGCCCATTCCGCTGAATACGTAAACCATTCCGTGTCTGTAAATGGGGCGGGAAGAAGCGTTCATTCCCCCCGTGCGAGCGGTCCAAAGGAGCTCCCCGTTTTCGGGGTTGCGTGATTCGGTCGCAACGGCCGCCGGACTGATCAGTTCCAAGCGGTCGCCATGCTTGATTACGCTGGGCGTACAGTATGCTTTTTTCCTATCCCCGTTATCGGTTTTAAAGTCGAAGGCCCGGTCTTTTTTCCAAATGGTTTTGCCGGTCTTTTGATCGATGCAAACCACGTACTGGACGTCGTGTCCGTCGAAATGAATGATCAAGGTGTCCTTGTGCGGGATGGGGGAGGCCGCGGCCCCACGCCAATGGTCGCACTTGAAATCTCTTCTTTCCCAAATCTTCTTTCCCGTATCGGCTTCCAAGGCCGCCGTTCCATGGGAGCCGAAATGGACGAATACCCGGCCTCCGTCGATTACGGGAGTCGGGGTGGCATAGCTGTTCATGGGGTGACAGAACTGAGGGGTCTTGTTTTCAAAAACCAACACCTTGCGCAGTTGCTTGCCCGTCTCCCAGTCCAATTGAACGGCCCACATTTTGTGACCATCCTCCTGGGCATTGGTGATCCAAACCTTTCCGTCCCTGACGACGGGTGACGACCATGCCTTGCCCGGCATGGCTGCTTTCCACGTCAGGTTTTTCTTTTCGGAAAATTCAACGGGCAAGTTGGCATTGCCGGCATCCCCGTCCCCGTTTGGTCCGCGGAATTGATTCCAATGCTCAGGTTTGGCTTTTGCAAAGCCGGTTACAAAAAACAAAGTGAGTAGTAAGCGCATGATAGGTACGATTTATAATTCTTTGATATACAGGTTTCGAAATTGAACAAGGGCCGAGGCAGAGCTCCAGGACTTGGTCTTTTCGTTGTATCCTCCGTGGTGCTGGAGGACTATGGGCCCCTTGTTTCCAACGCCCGGCATTTTCGACTTGTCGAGCACGGTTTTCCCGTTGAGGACGACGGAGACGGTTTCTCCTTTCATGGTGATTTTCATTTCGTTCCACTGTCCGACCGGTTTGTCTGCGTTTACCTTGGGCAAGGCTCCTTTCCGCAAGACGGGATCCTCGCTTTTATGGAAGGCCCAAAGCTGTCCCGATCCGCAAGGCCAACACCACAGGTTGACTTGAGATTTGCCACTTCCTCGAACGAAGATTCCCGAGTCCGCATTTTTGACGGGCCGGGTCATTGGCTTTCCGTTGGCGTCTACCTTTTGGTTCCCGTCTTGATCGAAGATTTTCGCGTTGTAAGGCGGGCCTGCGGTTCTCTTGAACCGCCAGTCCAACTTGAGGACGTAATCGGAGAAACTTTTTTGGGTCGTCAGGTTTCCGCCTTTGGATTCGTAGTCGATGACTCCGTCGATGATCTTCCAGGCATGTTCGCCTTTGGGTAGGATCCATTGTTCAAGATCTTTTCCGTTGAAGAGCGAGACGAAGTCTTTTTTCTTCGCGTATCCGGAGCTTGCGAACAGAAGAGCGAGGATCAGGGCAAGCTTTGCTTCGGTTAGTGGAACTTTCATTGGACGGGAAGTTATTTCAGACGGGCAAGACCACGGTCGGCGGATTCACGAAGGTAGTCCTCATGCTCTTGCGTCCGGGTTTTCTTGATATTCAAATAAATAGCCCGAGATTCCTTCTTTTGGCCGTTTTTCTCAAGGATTTCCGCAAGTTCCAGGCAGTAGGCCGTGGCCTTGATCCGCCCCCATCCGCTCTCCTTGGCGGATTGGGTCAGGAGCAAATCCGCGTCCTCGGCGGATGCGATCCGCATCAATCCCCACAAACCTGCCAGTCGGATTTCCAAGTCCTTGTCCTTGGTCGCGTTCCGGAAGGCATCCTTGGAATCCTTGTCCCTGTGTACGCCCAAGCCTTGCAGGATGGTCAGGCGCGGGGCGCCCTTTGCCTTTGAGTAGGTCTTGCGGAAATGGTTGACCGTTTCAGGGCCGATGGCCTCAAGAGCTTGGGCTGCGTATTCGTAGATATGATCATCCGGGTCAGCCAGAAAGTTTGCGATGGCAGAGGCTTGCTCAATTCCTCCGCAAACCTGCAACTGTCGAATGACGAACCCCTTGACCGCCTTGGGCCGGTCGTCGGAAAGGGTGCTTGCCAAATGGGAGGCAAAAGCCTTCCTCTTTTTCTCGTTGCCTGGCCCGCCCACCCGGATTGCGGTGGCGTGCAAAGCGTGTCTGGGACGGACGTCTTCGCCTTTTCCGGGTTCGAAAAGGAGGTCGACGATCTCCCGAACGGTTTTCTTTCCTCCCGCTATGATTTGATCGACCGCCTTTTCACAGGCTTCCTTGTCAATGGTACGAAGAATGTTTCCATCGGGTTGGGGAAAAGCTTCGAGTATTTCCTTGGTGTTCATTGTAAGAATGTAATGGGGGTTCAGACTCGCCAAGGGGCGCTCATTGGGGGGTTGAGAAAACGGTTGGCCTCGTCGTCGTTGACGAACATTTCCTTGTCCGGATCGTAATGGAGCTTTCTTCCCAAACGGATGGCCAAGTTGGCCAAGTGGAGAATGCAGGCTGCGCGATGAGCCGCTTCGGGGTGGCCTCCGGCTTGTTTGCGCTGTTTGACGGCCTCTCCGAAAGAAAGGAGAGGCTCGGGGTCGGGCATGGCCTTGATCTTTTCCTGGTCTTCTTTCGAAAGGTCATCGAGCGATACGTCGCGCTCCGGACTGCGATCATAGGGCGGACCCCATTCGCCACTCTGCATCACGAATTTGAAACCATCCGCATACTTGAGCTCGACCCATGCCCACATGCCCGTGACTTCGGGGTGAGAGGGAGGAGCGAAAGGGGTGATCTCAACCGGACTGGTGTGGTCCTTCCCATAGGTCCATTGTTCGGGATCGTAGTGGTGCTGACCCATGTCGCACATGCCACCGCCTTCGTAGTCCCAATATCCGCGATGAGTGCCTCCGGTGCGCCGGCTCTCGTAGGGTTTCCAAGGAGAGGGGCCGCAATAAAGATCCCAATCCAATTGATCGGGAATGGTCTGTGGAGGGATTCCAGGCGTTCCGCTCCATTGCTTGACCTTCAATCCTCCCTTTTTCATGCGGACGGCTTGGCAATTCTTGAGCAACCCACTGGTCATGATTTTGTGCTTGAGGACGGACCCCTTGTCCTTGCTCCTGCCGAACCGGCCGAAAGTACCGATCTGAAATACCCGGCCATAACGCTTGAATGCGTTGACCACGGCGCGTCCTTCGGCCACGAAGCGGGTCATGGGCTTTTCACAGAGAACGTCCATGCCGGCCTCTGCGGAAGCTATGGATATACTGGCGTGCCAATGGGGAGGAGTGGCCACGGCGACCAAGTCGAGGTCTTTGCGTTCAAGGAGTTTTCGGAAGTCCTGATAGACCTCGGCTTTTCCTTTGCTCCTGGCATTGGAGAATCTTTTGGCCCGGTCGAGATCTACGTCGCAGGCTCCGACCAGTTCAACGTCGAGTCCCTTGGTCAGTTGACTGTAGGTTCCGGGACCTCTGCCCCCGCAACCGATCAAGGCCGCGCCGAACTTTTCCGATGGTGGGACGTGCGGGGCTCCGAATATATGGCGGGGCAGAATGGTAGTTGCGGTGGCACCCGAAGCCGATTTTGCGAGAAAACCGCGACGCGTGTGTTTCAAAGGTATTTTTTTCATGAGCAAAGAAGAGAGTGAAGAGTTTTACCAAAAGCTAGGGATCTTGGAAAAGAGATGGCAAGCTTTGTTCGCGGCAAATCCAAATTTTCCGACTTTCACTCCACCTTTTCCAAGAAATTTGAGAAATAGCACCTGATGTGTATTGACTAAACTAATAATTTGTATAGCTTAGCTAAGTGTGTACACAGTTCATTTTGCCAAGACGAATCTTTCGAAATTGCTCCAACAAGCCGAGGACGGAAAGCATGTCGTGCTTGCTCGGGGAAAGAAGCCAATCGCCAGGTTGGTTCCTTGCAAGCAACTGCCTAACGAGGACCGACCCGAAGTCGGAACCACTACCTCCAAGCCTCTTGTGGTCATAGAGAAGACCCAGTCCACGGGTTCGGTCGGTGAAAAAGTCTTGTACTTTTAGTGCAGATCCTTCTCGACACCTTTGTTTTCGTTTGGTTGACCTCCGAGCCTCTCCGGTTGACTACGCGGGCAAAGCAATTGCTCGCGGATGAACAGAACGAATTTTATCTGAGCGATGCATCGGTGCTTGAGCTTTCGCTCATGTATAACGAAGGAATCCTGGAAATGCCCAAGACTCCCAGGAAATGGGTGAATGAACAAATCAAGTTATGGAACGTCAAATCCATCGGGATTACCCGTGAGATCTGTTATCGATTAGCCGAGATCCCGCACCATCATGATGATCCAATCGATCGAATCCTCATATCCACGGTTATTTCCGAAGACCTCTATCTTATGTCCGGAGACGAGGAAATGAAGAAATACCCCATTTCAATCGTCTGGTAAGATCACTATTCGGCAAGTCTTCTCGGAATCCATTCCGTAAGAGTAGTCAATTTACTCCTTTTCGCCAACTGCAGTGCTTTGGCCGGATCGTCCTTGATCAGTTGCTCGATTCCATACCAAACCATCAATGGAAAAACCGGATCTTCTTTCAAATCCTCGGAAGTGGAAAGAATGTCCGCGAGTTTCCAACGGTCGTGATCCGACAGGTTTCTCATGATTGATGCGAGATGCAATCGTACCAGAGGCGACTTTTCCGAACGCGCCCGCTCGAGGATTGTTTCACTTGCTTTCTCTGATGCTTTTCCCTCGTCGACCAATAGTTTCATCGCCCAAATGCGCATGTGTTCATTCTTGTCCTTCACAAGTGATCGAACTTCGCTCTCCTTAAGGTATCCCGTTGCATGAAGGGCCCACAGTCCTTGAAGCCTTGTTTGAATTTTTTTTCCGTCTTTTTTGTTTCGCAAGTTGGTTAGGGTTTCTTCATCCATTTCACCGTCTCCCGATCGCTCCTGAAGCAGACGGGCTGAATGCCTGACGATTCTCTTGTTCGGGTTATCCAAGAGGTTCGCGAGGTCCTCCGAAGTTTTTTGAGCAAGGTCATGTTTGTTTGGTTTCCTGTTCCCATAGGTAATTCTGTAAATACGTCCGGAGGTTCTGTGAATGCCATCGTTCTCATGGCACTCTCCGACGTCCGACCAATCGAGAAGGAACACGGTACCTTCCATATCGTAATCCAATTCAATACCTCTGAACCACAGGTCCTTTGTTTTCATGAAGTCCGGTTCATGTTTGCCGACGTAACCCGCTCCCGTTCTTTCGATCCGGTCGCAATTGATTCTTCGTCCGTGAAAGTTAGCCGTGAATACCTTGCCTTTGTATTGATCCGGCCATTGGGCTCCCTGATAAATCATCATTCCGCAATGGGCGTGCCCGCCTCCCGCCTCATCGGTGCTCATGGTCATTTTCTTTTTAACGTCTTTTGCGGCTTCCTTGCCAATATCCCAATGGTAATGATCGCCCTGTTGGTCGATCAGTCCATACAGTCCGGTGCGAAAATGTTGGCCGTACATTCTCTTGAAATAGGCCCCGGGCAAGCCATGCCAGAAGTGACCGATTACAGTGTTGATGAAAAAGAGTTGCCCATGTTCGTCCCAATCATGTCCCCACGGGTTGGTCGTGCCTTCGCAGACAACCTCAAATTTTTTCGTCTTCGGGTGAAGTCTCCAAATCGAGCATTTCAGCTGGGTTCTCTGCTCTCTGGGCGTACCCGGAGGACCTACCGTAGAAAGGGCTTGTATGCCATGCCTTCCGTATAGCCATCCGTCCGGTCCCCACTTAAGGCCGTTGACCATGTTGTGTCGTACGCTGTTGTCGTTCCATCCGTCCAATACGACTACCGGTTTTCCATCCGGACGGTCGTCCTGGTCGGCATCGGGAATGAACAACAGGTTGGGGGCGCAGGTTGCCCATACGCCTCCGAATCCTACGGTCAGTCCGGTCAACCTCTGCAGATCATCGTGAAAGATGGTTTTCTTGTCCGCCCGCCCATCCCCGTCGACGTCCTCCAGGATGACGATCCGGTCACGCAGCTTCAGGTCGAAATTCGTTCGTGCCTCGGCATAAGTATAGCACTCCGCCACCCATAACCGGTTACGGTCGTCAAAGGCCATGGCGATGGGTTGACGGATCATGGGTTCGCTGGCAAAGCAGTTGATTTCGAATCCGTCGGGCAAGCTCATTCCGGCAACCGCTTCCTCGGGGTCGGGGAGCGTGAGGTCGGTCTTTTGAGTGTTGGTCGGTTTGGGGAAGTCACCGAGCAGAACGCATTGAGCGATCAGGCAATTCAGGAAAAGAAGGCGAGTGAATTTTCTTATGATCATGATCGAAGAGGATGGAATGAACAGGATCTCTCATTCCTAAGCGATCATGTTCCTCCCCGACAAAGAAAAAAGGGGAGAATCCGAAAATAGCCCGTCGGGGTTTCGATTCTGCCCGGCCGCCCTCGTCTTACACTCCGCCTTTGGGCTGAACCTTCGCCTCGGATTTCGGGTCGGGAACAAGTTCGATCCGCAACCCGCTCGATTTTCTCTTGGTCCTGTCGATGGAGAACGTGAAAGATCGAGTTCCAGGACGTAGGCTGAAGGGGGAGGAGAGATCCTTGATCTCCTTGTCGTCCAACCAGAGTCGCAAACCCTCGAGTTCGTTGATTCTGAGCCGGACGAGGCCTGCCGCTCGGACCTCGACGAAACCCCGGGCAAAGCTCATCTTCTTGTCACCCAACTCATCATGAGGCAGGACACCGTTCACCAAGCTGTATACGCTGCTCCAGGAATCGTTTTCTCCAGGAGCGTCCGACTCCGATTCGGCGACCATCCATTTGCGGATGACCGGGCTTTCGTCATTGGCATAGGGGCCGGGCTTGCCGAGGACGGAAACGAATTTCGCAAGATCGATGAATTCTCCCCGTGTCTTGAGCTGGTCGGCCAGTCCCGCCGGCATGAGCGAGGGCATGGGATTGATTTTGCGAACTTTGTCCATCGAAGCCTTGCGTTCCTTCCCGCCGAGAGAAGAGTCTCGAACGATGACTTCCTTGTCGCTCTGGTAAATGATCGACCCCATGAGGACTGAACCGTCGTCGAGCGTGATGAGCTTGTTCTCGTAGTGTTGGGCGATGGCCTTGTTGGGTTCGAGAATGGCTTCCACGACGTAGGCGGTATCCGCAGCCGTCCCTACAGCAACCAGGTTTGGTCCGATTTTCGGTCCGACGTTTCCGATTGCATGGCAACTCGCGCAGGCGAGAGCCTGACGCCGATAGATGAGTTCGCCTCGAACAGGGTCACCAAGGCGATCCACCTCGGAGGCCAGAGCCTTTCGGTCTTCTTTAAGAAGGATGGCACTCAGTGATTTGGGCAGTGCCGGCCGGAACAATCGTTCAAGCTGCCTGGAAAGCTGACCGCTTTTGCGGTGGTATTCGGCAACCTTGTCCTTGACGGGGGGAGCGATCGTTTTTCCGGCCAGCGCCTTGGCCAAAACCACGTTTCCTTTGGATCTTCGGTTGAAGGCTTGAATCAAGGCCACGGGATCAAGCTCTCCCAAATCCTGAACAAAGAGTCCGGCTGCAAGCTCAGCCGCTTCTTCGGCACTCGTCACCAGGATTCCGAAAATCGCAAAATAACGTTCGTCCGGCTTCCCCTTGCCCGCCAAGTCGAGAAGGGCCTTTTTCCCTTCCCCTCCGCGAAGTTGTCCGAGGGAGACGGAGGCGGTTTGGCGGGAGGAGGAAGGCGCTTTCGGATCAATCAAGATGGAAAGAAGGTCCTTTTCCGCCCCCTTGAGTTGCCAAGCTCCCAAATTGGTGATGGCAAGAGTCGCGATCTTTTCGTTCTGATGGCGGATGAGCTTGCGAAGCGGTCCGATTCGTTGGCCAAGGGAGAACTTTCCTTTCCGTCCGATTTGAGCCAGAGCATCGAGCAGGGCGATCCGCACTTCCGGCGACTGTTGTTTCTTGGTCAGGAAGTCGACGATCATTCGGGCTTGGCGGACGTTCGCATCGGGGATGAGCCGCTCGATGATCCGGTTGGTTTCGGAAAGGGTGGGGGATTTTTTTCTGACGTATTCGTTCAAGCGCTTTTCAAACCCGATCCCGGCGGCTTCTTCGGCAAAAGCCCGATGGGAGGCTTGAGCAAAGGAAAGGTTTCCCTTCTCGAGGGCGGGCCTCCAGAATTTCTCCAGAGCGGTCACCGTTTGGGGCAGAGCCAGATCAATGAACTTGTCTCTCGGGTGATCAAGCGCCCCGAGGGCCGCGGAAAAGGCTTCCGCGCTTGGGACGTAACCGGCCGACAGAATGGCTTCCATGCGTGTCCGGGGAAAGGGGTCGGATGAGGCCTTGGCAAGCAGGGAGACCGGGTCACTCAACTCACCATGCCAATAGCGGATGATGCGCGCCCCGGCCGAGCGGGCGTTTCCATCCTTGCTCCCGAGGACGAGCTTCAGGATCTTCTCGCTCGGTCGCTCGACGTTCTGGCAGGCCCACATGGCTTCCACAAGATGATGAGCCTGTTCCGGATCCTCCGGGTCCAATCCATCCACCCAGTTCGAGATGGCTGCCGAGACCGTGTCCGGATCAAGTTCCGAGAGGGTCAGGCGGGCGTGATGCCTGGTCCATGCTTCGGGGCTTTTCAAGTGTTCGAGCAATTCGGACAGGGGAGCTCCGACTAATTGGGGCTTGGGAGCCAAGGGGCGGTCCTTGGCCGTGATCCGCCATATTCTGCCATGATCCTTGTCGCGGCGTGGATCACGGAAATTGTGCTTGGCATGGTTGATGATCGGGTTGTACCAATCGGCGACGTAGACCGCTCCGTCGGGACCGATTTTGCAGTCGACCGGCCGGAAGTTCGGGTGCTTGGATGAGATGAGAGGGGGGAGGACGTTGGCGGAGAAACCCGCCCCGTCATCGGTGAATTCATAGCGAATGATGGCCCGGCTTTTGAACCGGCAAGTAAGCAATTGTCCGCGAATGTCTTTGGGCAAGTGGGTTCCGGTGGCGAGGTCTCCTCCGCACTGCTTCTCAGTGCTCAGGAGGTGATTGAGTCGGACCCTTTGACCACTGTTCCCTGTTGCCGGGGAGAGGTAGTGCACCCGCGGATTGTCCACGAAGAAGGACTGTCCCCATTTGGTGAAGACGTGCCCCCAGGGATTGCCTACTCCCACGCTTGCGAAAATCCGCAAGTCACGGGTGCGCGGGTTGTACTGATAGACCCCGCCGTTGTAGTTGCGCACCATCCCGTGGGCCGTTTCCACTTGGGTATGCAAGAAGATGCCTTCCTGAAAGTAGATCCAACCTCCCGGTCCCCTTCGCCAGGCGCTGACCGAATGGTGACTGTCTTCGATGCCAAAACCGGTCAAGGGGAGTTCCTTGACGTCCGCGACGTCGTCACCATCCGTATCCTTCAAAAAGAAAACGTCCGGGGTCTGCGCGACGAAGCATCCCCCATTGGCCAATTCGATTCCCGTTGGCATGTACAAGCCGTCGGCAAAGACGGTTGACTTGTCGGCCCGCCCGTCTCCGTCCGTGTCCTCGAGAATGATGATCTTGTCGTTGGCCACTTCACCCGGTTTGAGCTGTGGGTAAGCCCATGAGCATGCGACCCAAAGGCGACCGCGGTTGTCCCAGGTCATGTGAATGGGGTTGGCCAGCATGGGTTCCTGAGCGAACAGATTGATTTCGTATCCGGGAAGAAGATTGAAATTTTCCTTTTCCACCGCCGGATCGTGGTTTTCGATCAAGCTCAAGTCGGCGTTGGCGAGGTTTCTCTTGCTGATGCCTTCGGGTCCTTGCCCGAGAAGAAGAATGGGGCAAAGGATGGGCAGAAAAAAGCCAGTCAGTTTCATGATTTGAAGTTTCATTGTCGGGTGAGTTTCCATGTCCGGGTCTTGAGCGGACGGGTTTCCCGTAATTCGGCATCCTTGAGGATGGCCAACTCGTTAAAGCGTATGACTTCGTTGGGAAGAGCCGCTCCGGCAGGCGATTTCTTGCGCTCGCCCACGATGTGCACTTGGTTGAGAGCTTTCCAACTGTAGGTGAACTGGAGGTTCTTGTCATTGATCTTCAACCGGAGCGCCTCGGTTTCCTTGTGGGCGGGGGATTGATCTACGGGCAGACCGTTTGCCCATTGCTCGTGGTTTCCCGAGACAACGTCTTGGCCGTCGACTTGCAAGAGATATTCTCCCGGGACCAAGCCATTGACGATCATGCGGTCACGGGCGGATTGGAGAGACGGGTGGATGTTTCCGGAAAAGGGGGGAGGTAGACTGGCGCCGCTTTTTTCGTGGACTTGAAAGCGAATCTCTTTTCCTTCGGTCCGAATCTTCTCGACACTTACCCCACGGGCTTCCGCTTGGCCGGTTTTGGCATTGAGGTTGATCCACCAGGAAGGAGTGGGCGGAGTGAGGGAATCAGCCAGTGTTCTGGAAGTCGCCCAGTATCCGTATTCATTCAAGCGGATTCCGTTCTCGGTGATTTTGGGCGCGTTTTTGTCTTCCATCAAATAGATCGTGGGGTCGTAAAGATCTACGAAGGGAACGTTTTCTTTCAGGCAAACGGCCTGCATTGATTCGACGTAACTTTTCAAATTCCGGTTGCGCTGACCTGACTTGGGGGTCGATACTCCCAAGTCTTCCTGTGCGATCGGGGAGATCATGGCCAGGCGGACTTCGGATTGTCCGTTGTATTTCTTTCCTTTGTGGGATGCGATGAAGGCCTTGAGGTTTTTCTCAAAATCCGGAATTCCTTCGGGGCCATCGAAGGATTCCCCCATCCCGAAACAGGCGATGATCAAATCGGTCTTGTGATTCGTCAAGGTGGATTCCTCGCTCGGGAAATTGGTCGGGCGATCACGGGCAGTCAGTACGTCCCCGCCCCATCCGAGATTCCGGATGGATACCGGTTCTTCTTGGGTTCTTTGCAGAAGAAAAGTTTCCAGGTAGCCATGAATGCGCAACTGGTCGGCATAAGTATTCCCGACCAGGGCAATCCGGTCGCCCGGAAGAACAACTGATTTGCCGAACAGGTTGAAGGCCAAGGAGCAAATCAGAGCCAACAAGAGCGGTTTTGGGATAAAAGGCATGAGCGTAGATTCTATCAAAACCTCCGCCTCTTCAAGAACGAAGCTTATGCATGGAAAGATTCGAATGCCATAGGGTTCGACTTCTTTCCCCCTGCGCTTGACGGTTTGGTTTTCCCAAATAAGATTTGGGCATGAAACCTTCCTTTCTTGCTTTGGCCTTGTTTGGGTCGTTCTTCTTGTGTTTTCCCCTTTTGATCGTTCCGGAATCGGAAGGCGCGAAGAAAAAAAACAAGAAAAAGGACAAGGAAGAAGGTGAGGTTGTTTTTGACTTCACCGATGAAAATCCGGGAGAGAAATGGATCACGGTCAACGACAACGTCATGGGAGGACGTTCCAAGGGCGGATTTTCCTTTCAAAAGACGAAACTTGTTTTCTCCGGATCGACCAATACCAACGGAGGAGGTTTCTCCTCCATCCGGAGCAAGCCCATGGTCCTGGGACTGGAAAACAAGGACGGACTGATGATCCGTTTCAAAGGGGATGGACGCAGTTACAACTTGGGTGTCCGAATGGACGGCAGTTCGGTTTCCTACCGGACGGAATTCGAGACCGATGGGGATGCAAAGGGTTGGCAGGTCGCGAAGGTGCCTTTCGAAAATTTGAGCTCAAGCTGGCGCGGGATGCGTTTGCCCAAGGATCGCTATCCCTTGAAAAAAGACAAGATCCGCAGCGTTACGATCATGATCTACGACAAGAAAGACGGACCCTTCCAGTTGCAAGTCGATTGGATCAAGGCCTACACCGATAAAAAGTAGTTGCCGGAGGAACGGCGTACTTACTTTCTTTTCTTCTTCTTGTCCGCCCGCTCGATTTTCCAGGTGTTGACTTTTTCGTCCGCTCCGGGCAACTCCTTGTCGACCGCCCAATGGCAGGCATTGACCAGCATGCGGTTGAAGGATTCCTCGGCAAAATCCCCGGGGTGACCGAAGGAGGTCCCGAATACCTTGCCGCCCCACTCGTTTTCCCAAGCCCACGCCACGACGTCGGATTCCTCCCGGTTGACCTGAATGACTCCGTAGTTTTTTTCCACCAACCTGTCCCTTCCGACTCCTCTCCCGATGGTCAGGGGTATGCATCCGGGTTCCAGTCTGGAAAGGTAGAGCGTTCCGGGAGAGACCCACTCGGTTTTGGTCACGTTTTTCATGATCGGATGCGAACGGTATTTGGGTACGACCTGGATATCGGTGGTTCCTCCCTGGTGCACGACGTATGGGGTGCCGAGGGCTCGCCTTCCGAAATCGTCGTTCCACTTGAAGCGTGGGTGTTCCTTTGCGTATTTGAAGGAGTGATTGGCGGTGCGTAGGCCGATGACCGGTTTACCCGACTTGAGGTAGGCCTCGATGGGGGCCCATTCCTGATCGGGCAACTTGAGGAACCTCATGAAGAAGATAGCCAGATCGGCATCCTTGAGAATCTCGATCCCGGGCAGGACGTTCTCGGTTTTCTTTTCGGGATTCCCTTCCCCCGCGACCACGGTGGTCCGGAAACCGAACCGTTCCAGTTCCTTGGCGAATACCGGCATGGTCAATTCGGGGGAATAATGAAGGGTGCCGACAACGAGGACGGCATGCGGCTTTTCTTCCGCTGCGTCGAGGAGGCCGCCGCAGAAAAGGAAGAAGGGGAAAAGCAAAAGGTATTTTTTCATGTGATTGTTTCGAGTGGTCATCCCTTTTTCTTGGAAGGTTTTTTCTTTTTTCCACCCTCTGATCCGACGAGTGATTTTTCGGTGGCGATGGGGTCGGGGTCCCCGAGTTTCGCAAGCTTGGCATGGAGCGCTTTCTTAAGCCGGGCGAGGGTCTTCTTGTGGCTCGGGTCATCCGCTTTGTTCTCCAATTCGTAGGGATCCTTGCTCAGGTCATAAAGCTCGTATTCCGGACGATGATGCAGTTTGTGCACGAGGGTTTTGGCTCGATTGTCTTTCTTGGCCCGCGGAACCCAGGATGCGGCGAGGTTGAGACTCTTGGAACCGGCGTTTTGCTCTTGGATCATTTTCAAGGCCTGGCTCAGGCTGACGTTGGAAGTGATGCTTTCGTGGTTTGGGTTGTAGATCAGGCTGAATTGACGGTCCCGTATCGAGCGTATGGGGTAGACCCGTTCACGGTTGTCGATGATACGGCAGTTGGTGAAGGCTCCGAAGACGTATTTGCGGGGTTGCTCGAGCTCCTTCCCTCTGAGCAAGGGAAGAAAGCTCATGCCGTCGCACGCGCCAGGCTCGAGGGTTCCTCCGGCCGCTTCGACGAGGGTCGGGGTAACGTCTGCGGTGGAGACCAAGTCCTTGACTACGGATCCGGGGCGGGTTACGCCCGCCCAGCGCATGACGAACCCGGTGCGCAATCCATTGTCGTAGCAGGTCCATTTGGCGAAGGGGAGTTGGGTTCCTTGTTCACTGCAAACCATGAAAATGGTGTTGTCCCAGAGCTTTCTTTTCTCGAGCTCCTTTCTCATCATTCCCACTAGATTATCAAAATTGGTGATCTCCGCATAGTATTTGACCATCTCCTCTCTGAGTTGAGGGGTATCCACCCAGTAGGGGGGGACGGTCAATTTCTTTGCATCGTAGGCGGAGGTATCGCCCGTGGTGAAGGGTGCGTGGGAATCATGGGAACCGATGAAGAGGCAAAAGGGATTGTCCGATTTTTTGCAGTCATCGAGGAAGGCCCGGGCTTTGGTCAGGGTTTCGGGGTTGGCATTGACCTTTTTGCTGACGTCTCCGAGCCGCTCGAAGGGATAGCATTCGTTAGGACCGACGTGAGATTTTCCGAGCAGAGCAACCCGATAGCCAAGAGGTTTCAGGTAATGAACCACACTCTTGGTGCCAGCCACCGATTTCGAATGGTTGGGCAATGTGCCGGTGCGCCATGGGGAACGACCACTGTAGAGTTCCTGCCTGAAGGGGGCGCACATGGCCACCGTGCAGTAGGCCCGGTCAAAACGGGCCCCGTCCTTGGCCAAACGGTCGATATTAGGTGTCTTGCATTCCTTGCCCCCGTAGGCGCCCCAAGTGTCCCGGCTCATGTCGTCGGCCAAAATGAAGACGACGTTGGGGTTGTCTTTGCCAAGACAGACAAAAGCTGCAAGCAACGAGAGTAAGACTACTTTTTTCATGATCATGTCTAGTGAACGGAGTTTTTGAAATAGTGTTTCAGTAATTTGCCGTCGAACTGGAAATGGTCTGCGGTGACGTGTCCCCACCCGGACGTGGATTGATCGACGATCTTTATAAAGGCCTTCCGGCCCGCGTATTTTTTCATATCCCAACTGGCTTTTTGCATCTCTTGATGATTAATGCCCCGGGCAGTCTCCACTTCCTTTCCGCTCTCCAAGCAAAGGGCAACGTAGGTGGCGGGTCCGTTTCCTCCGCCCACCCGGAAGGTCATTTTTCCGCCCTCGGGAATGAAGAAGGGCGAGATGACGACGCCGGTTTGCGAGTCCGATCCCTTCTTGGCTTCCGGTTCCGGTTCCAAGGTGGTCAGGTAGTGTTCGCCCTGCTTGTTGTAGACGAGTTTTCCATGAAAAAAATGCGTCCGGTTTCCGATCGGGTGTCCGAATTTTCCCCGGATGATTTTCCACGGTTCGAGCTTTCCTGACTCGAAGTCCAGGGAAACGCTTCGTTTGCTTGTTCCAGCGGGTATCTTGGGAGCCGGGTCGGACTTGCCTTTTTGCTTTTGTGGAGAGGGTTGTCCGCCTTGCTTGTGGTTGATCCAACCCAACCGTGGAGAGTTGGGAATCTCCCTTCTCCATTTCTCCAGAAGGGAAGAAAGCTCGGCGACCACCTCGGGCCGTTCGTTGTGGACGTTGCGCGCCTGATAGGGGTCGGTCTTCAAGTCGTAGAGCTGAGCGGGCGGGGCGTCTTCCTTCATTTTGGCTTCGGTTACGTCGCTGTTGACCAGTTGGGTCAATTTTTGGGCGGCGGCGCCGGCCAGCAAGTGATCGCCGATATTCTTGCCTTGAAAGCCACCTTCGTCCTGTGCCGGAATATAGACCCAATCGTCTTTTCGGATCGTCAGGTGCTTGGGGCTGTTGGGGGAGATCACCAACATTTCCCGTTGGGACTTCTTGCTTTTGCCTGTCAGAAGGGGCAACTGGTTGACCCCGTCGATTACCGCGTCCTCAGGTAAGTTTGCATTCGCAAGGGCGGCGAAGGTGGGAAGCAAATCGATCTGGCTGATCAGGGCGTCCGATTCCTTGCCGTTCGGAATTTTGGCAGGCCAACGAGCGAGGAAAGGCACCCGATGCCCTCCTTCCCAGGCTCCGAACTTGAAGCCGAGCAGTTTGCCGTTCAAGCGGTGTCCCGCTTTCCATGCTTTTTGCCCGGTAACGTTGAGCATGCCTCCGTTGTCGCTCGTAAAGATGACGAGCGTATTGTCCGCGATCTTGAGCTCATCCAGGATCTGGAGCACTTCTCCCACGATCCAGTCGAGTTCATGGACGAAGTCCCCGTACGGGCCGCACTCACTTGTACCCTTGAACTTGGGATGGGGGGTGAAGGGGTGATGAATGTTGGTGGTCGCCAAGTACAGGAAGAAGGGTTTCTCCTTTTCTTTCTTTTGATGAGTGGCGATCCACTCGACCGCTTTCTCGGCGAAGGTCGTACCGACGTACTCGTCCCGGTAGCGCAAGTGGGCTTTTTTGGCTCCGCCAATGGCTCCGTAGCCCCCTTTCTCGGGCCACTTTTGGGTGACGGATTGCTTGCCTCGGACGAATGGATCCTCGGGTTCGTAATCCACAACGCCGTGGTTTTCGACGTAAACGAAAGGGGGACCGCTGTTCACCGTGGGCATCCCGAAGTAGTAATCGAACCCGACTTCCAAGGGGCCGGGTTTGAGCGGTTTGTTCCAATCTGTCCGTCCCTTGCCGAAGCCCAGGTGCCACTTCCCGATGACCGAAGTCGCATAGCCGGCGGATTTGAGCGTGTTGGCCAAAGTGGGTTGTTTCGGATCGACGGTCAATTCCTGGGTGAGGGGAGTGGGACCCCAAAAGTTCTTTCGAATCGGGTATTGGCCGGTCAGCAAGCCGTAGCGGGAGGGAGAGCAAACGGCGGATGGGGAATGGGCGTCGGTGAAGCGCATTCCCTCCTTCGCCAAACGGTCTATATTCGGGGTCTTTACTTTGGTGGCGCCGTAGCAACTGAGATCGCCGTAGCCCAAGTCGTCCGCGTTGATGAGGATGACGTTTGGCTTTTCGGCTGCCGCCGCACAACTCAGGATGAGGCCTAGGAGGGACAGGTATTTGTTCATTCGCTACTCGATGGTAAGCTCGAGGGCTTCGATCAGTGGCTTGGAGGCATTGGTCGTGGTATCGGTCAGCCTCAGTTCGACTTGGAAGCCAAAGCCCTCGGGCAAATCCGAGAGATCGAGCTTGGCGGGTGTTTTGGCGACCTGCTTGGAGAAGCCCTTGACGTAATCATAGTTTTCCTTGGTCTCCTGCCACTTGGTCCATCGGTTGACTTTGCCATCCTTGTCCGTATCGACGCCCACCCGGGCTTCCACCTTTTCAACCCAAGGACCGGGGCTCACGTAATCGTTTGCGGTTTGGGTGACGAGATAGAATCGTCCCTCCGCGAATCCGATGTCGGGATCGGGATGGCCCTTGCCGATTTCCCCGCAAAAGGAAAAGGGCTTGTCTATGCTCGAGGACGTGAACCAGGCGATCCGGATTCCCTTGTGTGCGGGGTGAAAGTCGCAAAAGAGGTAGTACTGCCCGCCGACGGAAATGGCCGCCCAGTCTCCGTAAGCGTCCTGCTCGGGTTCGTGGATCTCATATTTGGCGACGTTGCTCTTGAAACGCTTGGGATCCTCCCCCTTCCAGTGAGGGTGAAGGTATTCGGCCATCTTGCCGGTGGGCTTGGTACGCTCGTCCACGGCGGGAGCCACGATGGAGTACCCGTCGATCCCGTTGGCGCTGACGG
>JAYOII010000002.1:3543-11202 GCA_038118685.1 Opitutia bacterium | reverse complement strand
TCCTCGAAGATGATGTGGAATTTACCATTGATATCACGGATGACGGCGCAGTCCGAGCCATCGGAGGGATCGTTGAGGGCCAGGCCCATGTTCTTGCCGGGTTTCCCATCGGTCAGGTCCTCGTCGATGAACAAGTGGGGGTCCTGATCATTGGGGAAATCGTAATAGATGAAGGTTTTGCCGTCCACTTGCTCGGCCGTGGTCACCCATTTGGCGAACCCGGGGGTGACGCACCCATGGTGTACCCAGTGGATCATGTCCTTGCTTTGCCAAGCATGATATCCGCCCTGACCCTTGACCAACCCACCCGGCGCATTGAACTGGTTAGGCAGGGGGGTGGTTTTCAAGGGGATGTCGAAACCATCCAATTTGGCGTCCTCCGCTTCAAAGGGTTTCTGTCCTTTCTTCTTGGGCATGCCGCGGTACCTGCCGAACATCCAGTAGTTCCCGGGTCCCATGGTCAGGAACACGGGAGCATCGCCCAAGTTCTTCGGTCCGATGCGGGGCTTTGCTTCCCAATTTTGCCAAAGGGCGGACTGTTCGATGGTGAGGGACTTGGCCGAGCGCTTCTCCTTGAAAGTCTTTAATTTGGTTCGAAGGGAGCCCGTCTTGGCGGTGGGGGATGCAACCCCTTTCTCAATGGTCAGGCCTTGGCTGGATTCGATTGATTTTTTCCAATCGGCAGGGGATTCGACTCTCCATGTCTCGGCCTTCAAACTTGTAATGAAGGCAAGCGCGAAAAGTGGGATGAGGGCTGCGGGGAAAACGTTGTTCATGGCGACGGAGGTTGGGTCAATGACGGAGGCTACTTGCCCTCGGGCATTTGCACGCCCGGGGGAAGAAAAGTGACCTTGCGGTCGTTGAAAACCGGTTTGCCGGGGGAACTGCGTCCCCGCTCGACTTCTCCGTTCAAAAGACGGATAAGCTCGTTTGCTTTCGACCGCTTTTCGGAAAGCAGGTTCTTGCGCTCCCCCCGGTCGTTCTTGAGGTTGAAGAGTTGCATGGGAGGAAGGTTCTTTTTCTTTGCGTCCCCTTCACGGGGGGCGCTCCAGCCTCCGCTGCCTGCCGAAAGGCACAGTTTCCAGTCTCCGTGGCGCATGGAGAAGGAGCCCCCGATGGAGTGACTCACGAGGGTGGAGCGGGAGGTCTTGCCCTTGCCCTTGAAGGCGGGCAGCAGGCTGAAGGAGTCTTCCCCACCGTTGTCCTTCTTGGGCTGACCGGTAATCTCCCGCATGGTATCGTACAGATCGGTCAGGCAGGCGAGGGCGTTGGTCTTCTGACCCGCCTTGATGCCCTTTGGCCAGCGGGCTATGAAAGGTACGCGATGTCCTCCCTCGTAGACGTCGGCCTTGTGACCCCGGTACCCGGCGCTCGGGTCGTGACCGAATTCATTGAGCTTGGCGAAATTCCCTTCGGGGGAACATCCGTTGTCGCTGGTGAAGAAAACGAGGGTGTCGTCGTCTATGCCTGCCTCCTTGATCGCGGCCAGGAGTTCGCCCATATGTCCGTCCGTCTGCATCACGAAGTCCGCGTAGGGGTTCATCTTGCTGGCTCCTTCGTAGGGCGGGACGGGCACGATCGGGGTATGCGGAGCGGGCAGGGGCAAGTAAAGAAAGAAGGGTTTTTGGGTTTTGGCCCGTTCCTTGACGTAGGCGATGCTTTTCTCGAAGAGATGGGGCAAGACCTCGTCGATATGGAAATCCGAACCTATTGGCCCCTTGCGGTACCAACCGTACGGGTCCTTGTTGCGGTCCACGCCTTCCTGGCGGTCGGGGAGGGCAGTGACCTTGCCGGTATCCACCCAAACGTAGGGCGGCATGTCGAGCGATCCGCAATGGCCGTAGTAGCGGTTGAAGCCATTGATGTCCGGACCATTCTTCACCGGTTTGGAAAAGTCGATGTTCTGCCATTTGCCTTCCTTTTTGTCTACGCGGGCCCAGTCCCAGCCCAAATGCCACTTCCCGATCATCTGAGTGTGGTATCCGGCCTTCTTGAGAAGGTGAGCGACCGTTGCCCTCTCGGCGGGGATCAAGTGGTTGCTCGTTCCACTCAGGACGCCACGGGCCAAGCGGGATCGCCAATTGTAGCGTCCGGTCAGAACGCCGTACCGGGTGGGCGTGCAGACGGCGCTGGAGGAATGAGCATCCATGAAGGTAATTCCTTCGTCGGCCATCTTTTGCAAGTGGGGCGTTTTGATCTTGCAGTCGGGGTTGGTCGGGGAGACGTCTCCGATTCCCAAGTCGTCTGCGAGTACGAAGACGACGTTGGGAAGCTTGTGGCTGTCGGCGTGAAGAAAACCACTCAGGACGAGCAGCGAGAGGAGAGAGCGAATCATCATGGTCGTTGGGGGAATTTGAGGGGAACGGGCTTGACCTCCGATTTCACCCGAAGGCGAAAGGAGGTTTGTCTTTGAGCTTTTCGGAAACCTAGCGGACTTTCATCACTCCGCGCATCAGGATATGATGACCCGGAAAGGTACAGACGTAAGGATAGTCGCCGGTTTTTTCAGGGGAGGTAAAGGTCAGTTCTTCTTCCTCGCCGTTGTCCACGAGTTTGGTTGCCCAAAGTACGTCGGAACTTTCGGGGACGAAGGCCATGGCAAACCCCTTTGCCCCGAGGGTCAGTGCTTGTTGGGCTACGGTGTCGGCCTTGTTCGGTTTGGTGAAGACAAGGTTGTGAGGCATGAAGTCGGGGTTGGCGAAAATCAGCTTGATCTTCTTGCCCGGTTTGACCGTGAATTCGTTCAGGTCGTACTTCATTTTTTCCACCACCGTACCGATGCGAACCGTGGTCAATTGAGGCGTATCGGAAAGGATGCCCGATTTTTGGACGACTTCCGTGACTTCCTCCTCGACAACTTGAGATCCTTTGGTCGGATCCGCATTGTACCAATGATGCTGAACCGTGAGGGCGGCCATGCGTGCGTGTGGTTCGGGAGACTTGAGCAAGTCGTTGAGCAGGCGACCGTTTCGGCGGTTGTGCTGTTGGTGTACCCAAAGCGCTTCCAAAAGATGGTGAGAGTCCTCTTTCTTTTTGGGGTCGAACTGCTTGATCCACTTCTGGGTTGCGGCGATGACTTCGTTGGAATTGCGTCCGCTCAATTCGACCCGGGTGCGATGACGGACACCGTCGACCGGGTGTTTGAGGTTCTCGAGCAATTTCTCAACGGTTTGTCCTTGGATCGCGACTTTTTTCTGGAGAGGCTTCTGCGTGTAGCTTACGCGGAAGATGCGTCCGTGCTTATGATCGCGGTTCGGGTCCCGGACGTTGTGTTGCATGTGCCCGATGATTACGTTTTGCCAGTCGGATACGTAGAGGGCTCCGTCTTCACCGAAAATGGCGTCGGTCGGCCTGAAGTTCTTGTCTCCGCTCAAGAAAAAGCCGTCGGACTCCTCCTCTTGCTTGCTTCCGTTGGCCAGAGTCTTGGTGACTTTCAATCTTTCCCCGTTCGGAGTGCCCCACACTTCTCCTACTTTGGTTTTCTCAACGACTTTCTTGGCATCCTTGCCGCGTCCCACCGTTTTCGTCTTCTCGAAACCGTCGCGATGCAACTTGTATTGTTTGATACCGAGGAAGCCGATCGAGTTGCAGATTAGGAAATCGCCCTGCATCTCTTCGGGGAAGTTCTCGCTCGAAAGAATTTCGCAGGCCGGCACGGGGCGGACCTCTTTGTTGAGGAGAGTATGCATTTTCCACCCTTTCCCATCAGGGCGGACTTGGTAAGAACGCCCTCCCGTTCCATCCGTTGCGTAATGGTATCCCCAGTGGTCGAAGGCAATCCCGTGCGGGTTGGGGCTGTTGCCTCCGTGCAGGGCGATGGTGTGGCGACGAGGGTCGAACCGATACATGGCCGAGGAACCTGTGGCCAAAGACGGTCCCCATGGGTGCTCGTGGTTGTGTTGGAGGAAGATCCCGCTTTGCCAATAAATCCCGCCATCAGGGCCGAAAATCAGGTTGTTGGCGGCATGGTGGGTGTCGGAGGTTCCGAGACCCTGGAAGATGACGTAGCGCTCGTCGGCTTTGTCGTCCCCGTCGTTGTCCCGCAGGAAAATGAGGTCAGGGCCCGAGGTGACCAGAACACCCCCGTTCCAGAATTCAAAACCGAGCGGGCAATGGACCCGGGCGAACTCGATCACCCGGTCGGCTTTGCCGTCCCGGTCCTCATCGGGCAGGATAAGGAGAGCGTCGTTCATTTCCTTGAGTGGTTCCCATTTGGGGTAGGTGGGCCAAGCGGCGGCCCAGAGCCTACCCTTGGAGTCCACTTGCATTTGAACGGGGTTGATCAGTTCGGGGAATTGAACCTCGTCGGCGAAGAGATTGACTTGGAAACCTTGGCGAACCGCCATGCGTTTTCCGCTCTCTTCGGGGCTGAGGTAAGTGGTCGTACCTTCCTTGCCCGCATTCGAGCTCCTGCTTCGACCCCCGACGTTCGAAATAACCTTGATCGGCGCCGGGACGTTGGAATCGTCGACTTTGTGCTTTTTACCTTGAGCGGTGGCCCAAACGAGCTTGTCCCGGTTGGCGGTCATGACGTCGAGCATCACCAATTCGTGTTGAAGGACCTCGGCATTGGACTGATCGTCTACGAAGCGCAAATTGGAACGTCCGCCCCATACGTCATTCCCGTCGGTTGCCCGGTAGCGGTTGTGCCAATGCCAGTTTTTGTCCAATACCGCTTCTCTCAATTTTTCATGAGCGGTCGTGGCGCCGATTTGTTTTTTCAGCAAGGCTTGGGCAATGACCTCTCCGATCTTCTTGTTTCCCAACTCGTTGAGGTGTACGCCGTTGATCGTCAAGGGTTGCTTTTCTTGTTCGTATAGTTTCAAGCTCGGCTCGAACAAGTCGACGTAAGCCACGCCCGCCTCTCGGGCGGCATCCTTGGTTGCCTTGGCGAAAGCGGAGAGGTTTTTGTTGTGCGCTTTGCCACTGGGGAGGTTGCGGTCTTTGAGGTCCTCGAAGGCAATCGGGCTGAACAAGACGATGCGCGGGAACTCCTCTCCGTTTGGCTTGTAGCTTCTCAGCTTGGCAACGAAATCGATCAACAGTTTCTTGTGGCTGTCAGCGGCCTGCGCGCCCGAGAAGGATTCGTTGTAACCGAACATGGCGAAGATCACGTCCGCTTTGACATGTTGGAGGTATTGGCCCATCGGGGTGAAACCTTTGCTTCTGGGATACCTGTCGGGTCGGTCCCCCGACAAGCTCATGTTGCGGAAGGATATTTCCTGACTCTTCAATTCGCTTTGCAGGAGAGTTTCGGTCCATCCGTCGTGTTGCATGCGGTCCGCCAATCCGTTGCCCAAGATGGCCACGGTGTCTCCTTTTTCAAAAGTAAAGGGCGATGGATCGCGGTAGCCTTGGGGAACTTCGACTTCGGCAACGGGTGAGCCGGTCGCCGGTGGCTTTTCCTTCTTGCCCGAGAAGGTGACGTAGCTGACGTCGACCTTGTTTTTGAGGTTGATCACAATACGTTCGGCTCCCCGAATCTTTTTTGTTTCGAAAACCTTCTCTCTGAGAACGTCCATGAGGGTTACGGTGAATCCGTTGAGACGAGATTCAAAACCCTTGCGGTTGTACACTTCGATTTTTTCGACCGGTACGCTTTTGCCCAAGTCGACCTCCCACCATGGAGCGATCGATCCGAACCCATCCGTGTGGGTCTGTCCTCCTGCGTTGTAGTCCGGGTTCTTGTTCCCGTCGATTGCCCTCTCGGCCACTCCTCCGTGCGCGGTGCTGGATTGTGTTGCTTTTCCCGCACGGGCCGCGTTCTTCCCCGCACTGTAGATTTCAACCTCGTTCAGAGTCAGGATCTTGTTGTCTCCGGGGACCGTTATCCTGAGAAAACGGGCATTCGGGAAGGAAGAAGTTTTCTTGTCGTCCTTCGCTTGAATGCAAAAGGGCGCCATGAATGAAAGGACGCAGGTTAGAGGGATGAGATATACCTTTTTGAAGAGCATGATGAAGGCTGTTTGGGTTTTGAATTGGAGAGACTCGGTGTCGATCCGAAAAGGGTTAGCAAAGTGAATATCAGCGCGTTGTCGAAGGTTAAATCGCTTCTTTCTTGAAAATGAATCCGATAGGTCGGGTGGTTGTTCAACCCGCAAAGAACGAACACCCGATGAGTTTGAAAATCGATTGGCCGGGTAGAGAGATTGAGAAAGGGGTCAGGAAGACTTTTCTATTTCCCGCTGGCGGCCCAACGCCGGTAAAGCTCGCTGTTCTGCCGATACTGTTCTCTGGAAGCTGGGTTTCGGTTGGATTGCATTTGGTCTTCGGTTTCCAATCGGTAGACTTCCGCAGTCTCGGGGCCGGGGTCTCCGGTTTTTTCGATCCACTCACTCAGGCGTTTACGCATGTCTTTCAAGATTTTGGCGTGCTTTGGGTCTTGGGTCAGGTTCTCGGTCTGCCAACGATCTTTCCGATACAGATAGAGCTCCTCTTCCGGGCGGGTGGGGGAGAAGAGCAGTTTTTCGGACAGCCCGTCCAGTTTCTTCTCCGAGTGAAGTTGGCGAAGACGTTGGATGATGATTTTGCTGTCCTTGTAGTTGCTCGGCATGAGGTGGGGGCGATGCGGATAAAAGTTTTTGACGTAAAGGAAGCGATCGGTGCGCACGGAGCGTATGCGGTCGGTCGCTTCCCCACAGCGGTCACGTGCGGCGAAGACCGCCTGCTTGGGTTGGTGGTCTGCACCTAGCACGTCAACCCCTTCCATCCCCTCGGGGATCTCAATGCCCGCGGCGGCAAGAGAAAGCGCCGCTACGTCGATATGCTCGACCAAGTCGTTCCTCTTTTGCCCCTTTGGGATGCCCGGGCCTCGGATGATCAATGGAATGTGGGTGCCTTCGTCGTAAAGGAATTGCTTGCCTCGGGCGTGGCTGATCCCGTGGTCGGTGAAGAATACGATCAGGGTATTTTCAAGGATACCTTCCTTTTCGAGCCTTTGCATGACTTGTCGGACGTGCCAGTCGGTAATTTTTACGGTGTCGAGGTAAGTGGCCCAGTCTTGCAGAATGATCGGGTCCTTAGGGTAATAGGGGGGCAGGTTGATGTTATCGTAAGGTGTGGGTTGCATCCCGAATTGCTTTTGCATTCGTTGCTCCAAAGCCTTATAACCGCTCTGCGATGCTCCCCGCAACTTGCCTCCATGGAGTTGTACTTGCATGAAAAAAGGCTGACCGCTTTTGCGGTTGGCCCAATCATGGCCGTCATACATGTTGACGTTCCAGTCGAAGTTGTAGTCGGTCTTGCCCCGTTTGTGTCTGGTGGTGGGCATGCTGCGAAAATCGAATCCTTCGAGTCCGCTTCCGATGCAGGTGAAGTATCCCGCTTTTTGAAAAAGCACCGGGATGGGGCTGATTCCATCGGGCAGTTGAATACGGTGCTTGCCCCTTCCGCTCCGGTGGTGGTGCGAGCCGATGGAGTTCTGGTACATGCCGGTGATCAGAGAGGAACGGAACGTCGAGCATACCGGAGAGGTCGCGTAAGCCTTGGTAAAAAGCAGACCTTCCTTCGCCAAACGGTCGACGCCGGGCGTGTCGATGGCCTTTTCGCCGTAGCATGAAAAGTTGGCCGACATGTCGTCGATTACGAACCAGAGTACGTTGGGAGGCTTTTCTCCCTTCGCCTTGCCGGCAATGAATAACAATAAAATCAAAGAGAGCG
>JAYOII010000002.1:0-3533 GCA_038118685.1 Opitutia bacterium | reverse complement strand
CGCGGTCTTCCTCTTTTCATGCTTCCAATCTCAGGTAATGCTGGAAATTGATCGGCAGGAGTCGATTTCAATGAAGGAATTGAGGAAGCACCGGCTTCCCGTCTTTCTTGGCCAAAGGAAGTTTGGGTTTCCAAGTAGGGTGTTTTTGCTTGAGCCAACCCTCTATTTTCCGAGAAAGATCGGCGGCGAGCTCCGGATGTTTTTCGATCAGGTTGCGTTCTTCTCCAAGGTCTTCGCTCAAATTATAAAGCTCCCATGCATTCGCCTCGTAAAAATAGAGTAATTTGTATCGTTTGCCTTCGATCTCGTCCATCCCGACTACACACGGTTGGGCTCGAGCGTCCATATAACCGGGAAACAAATAAAAAAGGGGAGATCGTTTGGCCTTGGAGTCAGGCTTACGAAGGATCCCGGCGAAGGATTCTCCGTCCAGCGGGTGCTTTTTGACGGATGGCAGCCATCGGTTTCCAGCCAATTCAACAAGCGTGGGATAAAAATCTATTCCGTGAACCATCCTGTCCGTTACGGTATTGGATGGAATGGTTCCGGGCCAGTAGGCAACCAGAGGAACTCGAATTCCGCCTTCGGTGAACATACCTTTGACCCCTCTCAAAGGAAGGTTGTCAAAGTGGGTTCCTCCGTTGTCGGAAGTGAACAAAATCAAGGTTTCCTTCGTGATGCCGTCGCTCTTGTCACCATCCCCATTGGGATCTTCCAATGAAAGAAGGAGCCTGCCTAGAACTGCATCCATTCCCGAAATGAAACCCGCCAAGTTTGCCTTTTTGGAATTTTCTTTACCTAGCTTTTTGAGCGCGGACTCTTTCAAGTCGGGTCTGGCTTGAACGGGTCCGTGCACCGCATACGCATGCAGTTGTAGGTAAAAAGGTTTGGGGTCGGCGGCCAGGGATCGTACCGTTTCCTCCATTGCATCCGCCAAGGCATCGCAGACGTGTTTGGGCTTTCCTATCTGAGTCTTGGGAAGGCCGTGTTTTTGAACGTAAGATTCGGAATAGGGTTCGCCAAAGCGGTCGAAGTCTCCTCGCCCAAGCCCCTTGAAAACCCACTTGTCCTTGATTTTTTTGGAAAAGCATACTGGTTGGTGTCCCTGGGTATAGCCTCCGATATTGACGTCGAAACCTTGGTTTTCGGGCATGGTTGAATCTCCGGAATGTCCCCCGACGTGATATTTTCCAATATGAGCCGTCTTGTACCCGTTTTTTCTCAATGCTTCGGCAATGGTGACGGCTTCGCTTGAAACGTCTTGTCTTTGACCCGGGCCTTTGAACTGCGCTTCTTCCTTGGTTATGCCCGGCTTCTTGTTCCGGTTGAGGTTTCCAACGACGTAAACTCCGTTATGCACTCGGGCTGGATATTGTCCGGAAAGCATGGCTGCCCGGGAGGGGGCGCAATTGGGCTGGGTGTAGGCATGGGTGAAGCTCAGACCCTGATTGGCGATTCTTTCGATATGGGGAGTGATGAAGGTACCCGTATGAGTTCCCATGGTCACTTGCTTGGCGCTGATTTGGTTCCAACCCAAGTCGTCGATCATGTAGACAATGAGATTCGGTTGTTTTTGGCCAAGGCAAAGGGAAGGAACCAAGCTGCCGATTAAATAGACGAAAGGGAGAAGTTTGTTGATTTTCATGAAAGATTGAAAAGTATTCTCTTTCCTCACTCCGTCAACGGAATGAAGGCAGCAAAAAGACAAGATTGCAAAGGTAGGAAGAGGGATCAGGGTTTCCCGGAGGTTTTGACGTTGCGAACTTCGGCCTCAAGCTCTCCTTTGCGCCGGGCCAGATACTCGGCGGAGATTTTGCGGGCCTTGGCTTGGTCCGCTTCGTCGTAGTCCCAGAATTCACGGACGATCTTTTCGCATTCCGGATAGTGGGAACCATCGTCTCCGACCCGTTTGCGCACCTTGGCCAGCCAACTCTTGAGCGATTGGGCCAACTTGGCATGCTTGGGGTCGTGGTAAAGATTCCGGGTTTCATGCGGATCGTTCTTCATGTCGTACAGCTCCCAACCGGCAGGGGTTTGGTATCCTCCCTGGTAATTGCATCCGTAAAAGTAAATGAGCTTGTAGCGCTTGGTTCTCATTCCCAAATGGGCGGGGTTGTCGTGGTGGGCCATGTGCATCCAGTAGCGGTAGTAGGCCGCTTTTTTCCAACCCTCGGCTTCCTTGCCTGTTTCCAAGAGGGATTTGAAGGAACGGCCTTGGACGGTCTTCGGGATGGTGGCTCCCGCAAAGTCGAGCATCGTGGGGGCGTAGTCGACGTTCTCGATGATCGTGTCGAAGCGTTGGCCCGCCTGGACGGTCTTGGGGTACCGGACGAGGAAGGGCATGCGCATGGACTCTTCGTACATCCAACGCTTGTCTTGGTAGTCGTGCTCGCCAAGCATGAAACCCTGGTCGCCGGTGTAGATGATCAGGGTGTTGTCCATTTGACCGGTTTCTTCGAGGTGCTTGAAGAGTCGACCCAAGTTGTCGTCGATGCCCTTCACGCAACGGAGAAATTTCTTGATGTATGCGTTGTAGGCCAAGCGTGTATTCTGTTCGTCGGTGTAGTTTGCGGGGTCGTAGTTTGCGGGGAATTCCTTCGGGAAGCGTCCGGGCAGATCACGCAAGTAGGACCGGCGCGGGTTGCGGTTGCCGATCGAGGTGCCGACGTGAGGGATCAATTCGTCTTTGTTTCCCCGGGTCGCAAGAGATCCGAATTGGGGATGCCTGGTCCAGAGAGTATCCGGTTCCGGGACGTCCACGTCGGCCAGATAGGATTCGTAGCGCTCGGCATTTTCGAAGTAGTCGTGCGGTGCCTTGTAGTGGTGCATGAGGAAGAAGGGCTTCTCCTTTTTGCGGTCCTTGAGCCAGTCGAGCGTAAGGTCGGTGATGGCGTCGGTGGAGTGCTTGTCGGGAAACTCGATCAGGTTTTTGCCCCAAGGCTTCTCTCCCCGCACCCGGAAGGAAGGGCCGTGGTATTTCCCCTGTCCCGGCAAAACGCAGTAGTAATCGAAGTCCTTGGGCTCCACCTTGAGGTGCCACTTTCCGATCATGGCCGTTTGGTAACCGGCTTTTCCCATTTCGATGGCGAGCATCTGCTTGCCCGGCATGACCCGTCCACTTAGGTCGACGGCTCCGTTGACGTGGTTGTATTGTCCGGTCAGGACGCAGGCACGGGAGGGGGAGCAGATGGAGTTGGTGCAAAAAGCGTTCTCAAAGAGAGCGCCTTCCTTGGCCAACCGGTCCAGGTTGGGAGTGGAGGCGATTTTGGCGAGTCTTCCACCGTAGGCTGAAATCGCGTGAGCGGCGTGGTCGTCCGACATGATGAAGAGGACGTTGGGCTTGGGGGCGGCCTGCAGGCAAAGGGCAAAGACCAACCCGATGAAGGAAGTCAGGATAGGTTTCATGAAAGGAAAATTTTGGGGATTATCGGGCGGCGGGAAAAAAGATCAAGCGATCAGTTCGCGGATGACTTGTCCGCCGAACTGGCTGAGTTGCTTGTAGCGTCCTGCGTGAAAGAAGGTGAGCTTGTTGT
>JAYOII010000001.1:29311-47972 GCA_038118685.1 Opitutia bacterium | reverse complement strand
CGATGAAGGGAATGCGCCAAGTGTGTTCGTAGAGGTTCTGTTTGCCTTGCAGTCCGTGCCTTCCGATGGCCATGCCGTGATCCGCGGTGTAGATGACGTAGGTGTTGTTCAGTTCCCCCATCTCCTCGAGCTTCTTCAGCACCCGCCCGACATGAAGGTCGATGTTCTCGCTGCAAGCGAATTCGCGCCCCATCTCGTTTCTTATGGTTCGCTCGTCGCGCTTCTTCCAGACGCCTTTCACACCCACTTCGTCTCGCACCGTGGTGTGTCCATGGTCGAAGGGATGCCCGGGTAACCAACCGACCGGCAAAGGAGGTTGTTTTGGGTTGGCGGGGGGCAGGTTTTCCTGGTCGAGGTGGTTGACGGCCCCGTACTTGGCCAACAAACCGGGTTTGCCATCGCGTACGTCGTGGGGATGAGAGAACCCGTAATAGATGAGGAAGGGATCCTTGTCTTTGGAGGTTTCGCGCTCTTTGAGGTAATTCATGACCTGTTCCCCGTGCCAATGACTGCCGGTCTCGTCGGTGCCACCCCGCCGGGTGCCATCGTGGCGGACTGTGAAAAGCTTGTTAGCCGCTTCGTAGCTGTTGCCGTTCTTGCAAGTGCGCATGGTGTCGTAACCGGCTCGATTGAAGACTGCCGGCAGAGTATATTGAGCCAGATCGGGCGGAACCTTCTTGGGGTTGGTAACATGCGGGTTCATGACGCGGCCCGGCTTGTCCGGGACGTGCCAAACCGTGCGTCCGGACATCACCATGTGGCGCGAAGGCGTGCAGACTCCCCCCACCCAGGCTCCCATGTGGTAGGCTCCGTCCAACACCATGCCTTCCTTGGCGAGGCGGTCGAGATTGGGCGTGTCGAGAATCGAGCGGGGGTTGTATATCTTGAGATCAAGCGGGGATTGGTCGTCCACGATGATAAAGAGGAAGTTCGGTCGTTTTCCACCGAAAAGCCCCAGGCACAAAAGGGCGGCAACGGCTAGGGCGAAAAATTTCCGAAGGCACGGAGTCGTCATTTGAAAAAACATAAGGAATTGAGTCAAAATCGTTTCAAATGAAGGGGCAAGACAAGAAGAGCTTCACAAGAAGCGTTTGACGCGGGTCCAAAGAAGAAACCAAACCTATCTCTCCGAACGGTATTGCGAATCGAATTGGAGCTCCTTCCGCTCGCTGGTTTTGATAGAACCAAGGATAAAAAATTTATTTATTTTTCCCTCTTTTGCTCTTTTTCTTCCCAGAGTTCTTTTCCTTGCCCCATGAAAAATCGAATTCGTTTTTCCGGATTGGCCCGGGCGTGCTGCGACCCTTCGCTATATATCTCTTGAGAAGTTCCTCCAGCTTTTCTCCTTGATCCTTCCTCACGTCGATCAGGTTGCGTGTTTCGCTCAAGTCATCCTTCAGGTTGTAGAGTTCTTTCGTTCCGTTTCTCAAGGCAATCAATTTCCAGTCTCCCTGGCGGATGGCCAAACCCGCGGGAGCCTGATGAACGGTTGCTTCGCGGATCGGTCCCTTGTCCTTGCCCAATAATGCCGGCAATAGGCTTACGCTGTCCTCCGCCGCATCGGGAGGCAACTCCTTCCCGAGGATCTCCGCGCAGGTTGCGAAGAGGTCGTTCAGGCAAATGACTTGGTCGCTCGTTGAACCTGGTTTGATTTCTCCCGGCCATCGCGCCACGAAAGGTTCCCGGTGCCCCCCTTCGTAAATGCTGCTCTTGTTATCCCTCAGGGGCTCGTAGCTTCGTCCCGCCGCGCCGTTGTCCCCGGTTGCGATGAGGAGCGTGTTCTTAGCCTGCCCGTTTCGCTCCAAGGCCTCCATGATGCGGCCCAGCATATGGTCTCCCTGATAGACCCAGTCCCCGTATTTGCCTTCCTTGCCCTGCATGCCGCTTTTGCCCACGAACTCCTCTCCCGGCACGATCGGGCTGTGGGGCGGACAGACGGGAAAATAGAGGAAGAAGGGTATGTCTTCCTTGGCTCGCGCATCCAGGTATTCCAAGGCCTTTTTAATCATCATGGGCTGGTTTTCGATGCTCTTTACGTTGGCCACCACCGTGTCCTGCTCGATGATTCCCCCGATATTGCGGGCATGGGTGAAGCCATAGAAATAATCGAAGCCGAGAGCATTCGGGCCATCCGTCATGCGGGCTCCGATGGGAAGCTCCTCGGACTTGCCTTTTTTTACCTCCACCCAGTTCATTCCGAGGTGCCACTTGCCGATGCAGGCGGTGTGGTAGCCTTGGCTCTTGAGGAAAGAGGCTACAGTCAGCCGGGTCTTGGGAATGATCGGCTTTGAATAAGTCTTCAGAACGCCGAATTGTCCGATCCGCGAAGGATACCTGCCCGTCAATACTCCATAACGGGTCGGCGTACAGTTGGCGGCGACCGAGTGGGCGTCCGTGAAACGCATGCCCTGCCGGGCCAATCGATCCAGGCTGGGCGTCTTGAAGGGCGAGTTCTCGCGATAGCTCGGGGGCTGTCCATAACCGATGTCGTCGAACAAGACGAAAACTACGTTGGGCTTGGAAGTTTCTGCCCAAAGAGAAAGAGGGAGCAGAAGGGCAATCAGGACTTGGCAGGCTTTGGTCATGATGGAGTTTTTATTCCGCTTGCTGGTCCCAAAACCGATATGGGTCGTCCAAGCGCTTCATCTCGGAGAGTAACAAGGTTTCCATTTCCTTGAGCTTGGCCGCGTGCTTGGGATCGCTTGCCAGGTTGCGTTGTCCGGTTTTGGGTTTGGCGCCCGTGAGTTTCTTGACCTTGGGTTCATGATTTTGCGCGAGATACTCGTTCGGGTTCTCCTTCAGGTTGAAGAGCTGGGTCTCCCGGACCTTTCCGTCGAGGACGTCGTATTTGATCATTTTCCAGTCGCCCTTGCGAACCGAGCGCATGCCCGGCTTGGTCCCTCCGCAATAGGCTCCGTAGAGTACCTCGCGCACCCTTTCCTTTTTGCCCATCAGAACGGGCTTGAAGCTCATACCCTCGCAGGTCTCGGGTATTTGAATTCCCGTCAAGTCACAGAGGGTGGCCAAGACGTCCAAAAGATAGACGTTGCCCGGAGCACGGGAACCTGCCTTGATACCCGGCCCCATGGCGAAGAAGGGAACCCGCCAGGTATGCTCGTAGAGATTCTGCTTCCCCTGCAACCCGTGCCGGCCGATGGCCATTCCGTGATCCGCGGTATAAAAGACGTAGGTGTTTTCCAGTTCGCCCATTTCCTTTAACTTTTTCAATACGCGGGCCACCTGACGGTCGATGTTCTCGGCGCAGGCAAACTGCCGTCCGATCTCGTTCCGTATGGTGCGCTCGTCGCGCCGTTCCCATACCCCGCTGACCGAGACCTCGTCGCGCAAACCCGGGTGACCATGGTGAAAGGGATGCTTGGGCAACCAGTTGAGCGGTAGCTTGGGAGCCTTCGGATTGACTGAGGGCAAGGACTTTTTGTCCCGATGGTTCACCGCACCGTATTTCTTGAGCAGTTCGGGGGTGCCGTCACGGACGTCGTGTGGATGTGAGAAGCCAAAGTAGATGAAGAAGGGGTTCGGGTCCTTTGCCTTTTCCCGTCCGTTGAGGTAATGGATCACCCGGTCCCCGTGCCACTCGCTACCGGTTTCCGGGGTTCCGCCCCGCTTGGTGGCGTCCTCGCGGACGGTGAACAATTCGTTGGCCGCATTGTAGCTGTTTCCGTTTTTGCAGGTGCGCATGGTGTCGTAGCCGGCGCGGTTAAAGACTGCGGGAATGGTATTGTTGAGTATGTCTTCCCCCTTGGTGAGGCCCTCTTCACGCTTTTGGTGCTTTTTGCCGCGTCGGGGCAAGTGCCATAAAGTGCGCCCGCTCATGACCATGGTGCGGGAGGGGGAACAGACCGCTCCCGACATCGAGCCCATGTGATAGGCTCCGTCGAGGGTCATGCCTTCGGATGCCAACCTGCCGATGGCCGGGGCTTCAAGCGGTGAGGACGGGTCGTAGGCCTTGAAGTCAAAGGGAGACTGGTCATCGGCTATGATGAACAAAACGTTGGGCCTCTTGGCGGGTTCGGCACTCGCTTGCCAAGCTGTTGCGATCGCGAGCAGGATAAGGGTGAAAAAGGTTTTTCTCATAATTTATTTAAATTTAGGTCGTTCTTGCCTATTTCGTTCAGCTTTGCTTTCAACTTTGCTTTTAGAGCGGTTAACGTATCCGCGTGTTTGGGTTTGTCGAAGAGGTTGTCGTATTGTTTGGGGTCCTTCTCCATGTCGTAGAGTTCCCCCTTTTTTCCGTAGTCGAGCAAAGCCCATTTTTCGGTGCGGAGCAACCTGCCTTTCCCGCTGGACAGGGCGGCATCGCGGACCTTCACGGCAGGATCGTCCAGCATGCCCGAAATGTCCTTCCCCTGAAGGTTGCCCGGTATTTTCAAGCCACACAACCGGGAGACCGTGGGATAGAGGTCGATCAATTCGGACAGGGAATGACAAACGGCCGGTTTTTTGCCAGGGACTCTTATGATCAGAGGTACTTTGGCGGACTCTTCGTGTATGCTCACCTTCTGCCAAAGGTCGTGTTCGCCCAGGTGGTATCCGTGGTCACTGGTGAAGATGACGATGGTGTTGTCCCGCTGGCCGGTTGCCTCCAGCGCGGTGAGAATCTTGCCGACCAAGGCATCGACGTAGCTGACCGATGCGTAGTAGGCGCGGAGCGTGCCTTTCTGTTGGTTCAAATCCATTTGGTAATTGGCGGTCGTTCGCCGATTACCTGAATTCTGCGGGATATCGTCCTGATCCCCAGGAATTTTGGGCGGTAGCGCCATTTTGCCGAGTGGGTAAGGTTCGAAATATTTTTTCGGAGCCACCAAAGGAACGTGTGGCCGTACGAATCCCACTGCCAAAAAGAAGGGCTTTTCCATATCCTTGTATTTGTGAAGGAGCTCGACGGCCTTTTGCGCCGTCTTGCCGTCCGAGTGGACCAGGTCATCGCCCTCGGCCTCGACGACGTTGAAGCTTTGGCTGCTTCCCGTGCCTTTCTTCAGGCCACCCGGATTGTTCGACAACTGTTCGGCTCGTCCGGGAACCTTTGTTTCCGGGCCCTTGCTGTTGTAGGCTTCATCCCATGATTGAGGATCGTCGGCTCCGTCGCTGCCCTTGCTGATGTCGGGAGGAACGCCCATATGAAAGACTTTCGAAATGCGGGCGCTGTGGTACCCGTTCTTGCGGAAGTACTGGGCCCAGCTGTCCTTGTCTGCCCCGACTTCTTTGCGTCCGCTGGTGTACCCCGTTGCCTTGCTTGCAAAGGGGTAATACCCGAACATGAGGGACGCCCGCGAGGGCCCGCAGATAGTGGCTTGGCAATACGCCCGCGTGAACCGGGTGCCCTCCATGGCCAACCGATCGATATTCGGTGTCTTGCAGAGTTTGTTCCCGTAGCAACCCAAAGCAGTCGCCGTGAGATCGTCCGAGATGATGAAGAGAACGTTCAGCTTGTCCCGGGCGCCAAGCGAGCAAATGGACAAGAGGGCGAGGATAGCGAGGAAACGAAAGGTCATAAGCTTAGGTTCCCATGATCTGCCACCCGGTCCGGTAAGTCCGGTGGATCTTGTCGTTGGTGACCCGCGCCTTCTTGGCATCCCATTCGAGCTCACGAAGGGAGCTCCGGCCATCAGGGCGCATGCCTTTGCAAACCCACGGCGGGTTCTGTTGCCGAAGGCTTTCATTTTTCTTGCTTGGATCCTTTTTGCGCAAAAGGCGCAGGGGCGTCTTCGGGGAAACGGTTCATGATCATTTGCAGGCGTTGGCGGCGTCCGGGGGCAATCTTGTCCAATTTGCTTACCGGTCTCTCTTGCCTTGGGTCTTTGGCGAGGTTGTGAAAGGAACCTCTGTTATCCACGATATGATACCAGTCGCGGATCATCCGGAAACTTCCGATCTGAGAATATACCCAGCTGCGCTTTTCGTACGGATCTTCGCTCCCGCGCAAGCTGGGCGCGAAGGACTTGCCGTCCAGCGTGAGGCTTTCCGGCGGGGCAATTCCCGCTAAGTCGAGAAAAGTAGGATACAAATCGGTGAAATCGATCAGGTCGCGGGACACGAAGTCTCCTTTGCTCAGGAAAGGAGCCCGGACGATGAAAGGCACGTGGGCTCCCCAGTCCGCTTCACCTCCTTTGCCCTTCGGATAAGCTTCGCCATTGAGGGAACCGGAGACCGCCGAGCCGTTGCCCCCGGTAAAAACGATCATGGTTTTGTCCTTGAGGCCAAGCTTGTCGACAACCTCAACGAGCCTGCCCGCGAGGTGGTCCGCGTAAGTTACGTTTCCGGCGTACAAAGCGGTTTTCCCTTCCGGTTTCTTTTCCCGGTTCAAGGGCGTAAAGGTATGTGGGTCTTGGGCCAGGAGCATCGGGCCTGTCCTTGTGACGCTGAATGAAATGGATCAGGTATTCGTTGATCGAATCCGGCGCGTAGGCAGTCGTCCCGCGCCTCCCGTTGGCTTGCAGGAAGCCCTTCCAGTATCTCGTCTCGGTTTCCGGTTTGCCTGCCTCCGCTCCGGGCCAGACGCAGTGTTCGTCGAAGCCGTGTTCCTTCAGAACGTTTGGTTGCTTGCCCAAGTGGTTGACTTGCCACTTGCCTCCTATGACCGTGGAGTACCCGTTGTCGCGCAAGACCCGGGCAAAGGTGGTGAAACGGTCGGGTTGCAAGCCTGCCCCGCCTTGTCGGGGGACCTCGTAATGCGTCGTCCATCCATGGCGGAAGGGGTATTGTCCGGTGAGCAGAGTAACCTGAGTGGGTGTGCCGATGGGCATGGACCAAGCCGTCTCGTACCGCACGCCTTCCTTGGCTAACCGGTCGAGGTTGGGGGTTGGGTGGTTGGCTCCGTAGCAACCGACCCAGTCACGTCCAAGGTCGTCGGCCAGGATGAGGATGACGTTCGGCTTTGGAGCGGCACCAATCGAGCATACGAGAAAGAGAAGCAGGAAAAGATTTCTCATTTCGATCGGAAAGGTTCGCTGGTCACGACCTGCATGATCAATTCCCGCAAGCCGTAATCGAGTTTGGGCATGACGTTGACGATCCGATCGACGTCGTCCCGGTCGGTAAAGCTGAGCCTCCGCCCGAGGGCGTAGATGAAGAGCTTTTCGGTCAGGCAACGGGTAAACTGGTTGGGCCGGGCCTTGAGGTATTCCTTGATGCCGGGTGGATCGTCGATGGACGTGCCGTCGGGCATTTTGCCTCTCCCGTCAATGGGCAGACGCTTGGCATAGCGGTCACGCCAGGCTCCTACGTGATCGTACTTTTCCATGGAAAGGCCCAAGGGATCGATCTTACGGTGACACTCGAAGCAGGTCGGGTTGTCACGGTGTTTTTCCATCAATTGGCGCATCGTGCTCACGCCCCGGGTGTCCGGCTCGATCGGATCGACGTCGGGAGGCGGTGGATTGGGCGGCGTTCCAAGCAAGTTTTCCAAAATCCAAACACCTCGAACCACGGGTTGGGTTTCCACACCGTTGGAGGTGGCGGTGAGAATGCTTCCGTGTCCGAGCAAGCCGCCGCGGTTGTGTTCGGGCAGAAGGGAGACCTTTTCGAAGCGTTCGCCGGTCACTCCGGGTATGCCGTAATGGCGAGCCAGGGCACCGTTCAGGAAGGTATAGTCCGAATCGATGAATTCAAGAAGGTTGCGGTTTTCGGAAAGCAGGTGGTTGAAGAAACGACGCGTTTCCTCCAACATCGCGTGCTCCAGGTTATCCGCGTAATAGGCTTTGTTCTTTTCCGGATCCGGGGGCATTTCCCCAAGCTTGCGCAGGTGTAGCCATTGCCCCACGAAGTTGTTTGCGAGGGCTTGAGATTTCGGATCCTTGAGCATTCTCTCGACTTGGGAGCGCAGTTCGGCGGGCTCAAGGATCTTGCCCGAGGAAGCGGCTTTTCTCAGCTGCTCGTCGGGCATCGAGCTCCACAAAAAATAGGAAAGGCGGGAGGCGAGTTCATAGGCATCCAAAGTTTCCGGCCCGTTTCCGGGATCGCTTTCCGTAAGGTAGAGAAAGCGGGGCGACGTCAGGATGGCCCGCACCCCGTAATGAGCGGCGGCCCAAAAATCCTCCTTTTCCGCGAGGTATTGACGCGCGAGGTCTAGATAAGGCTTGAGCTCCGCAGGCGACACGGGACGCCTGAAGGCCTGATTTGCCAGCCTGAGCAAACTGGCATCAAGGTAATCGGGATTCGGGTTTGCGGGAGGGTCCGGAAAATAGCGGGCGAACCCCGGCATGGGCCATTGGTCGAAGAACGGTCCCTTGATATCGAAGGAACGAACGTGAAGCTCGGGTCCCGAGCCGACGTACATCTCGGGAGGGTTGCGGGCGGGATAAAGCGCGTCCTTGTTGTATTTGGGCAGCACCTTGCGCATGATCCGCTTGAAGGAACCGTTCGGACCGTTGGCCCAGTGGAGATGGAAGGTGAACCCCTTCTCAAGCCAGATCCGGTGTTCGATCTCGATCCATTCGTTGTCCGGGATTTCGTATTCTCCGATGATCCGGTGGGCGGTCGCTCCCAAATCCCGCGAATCAATCGAGATGGAGAGGCGCATGGGTTGATCGGAATTGTACCTCAGATCGGAATCTTTGTAGCGTGATTTTCTGCGGACTGCCTTTGCGCAAAAGCGGATCAAGTATTCGCCATCCGCGGGGACGCCCCTTTTCTTGTCGAGCAGGCGCAAGCCCAAGGGCTGCCTGAACTTGATGAACATGCGCCCGGCATCTCTCCTGGCATCCTTGTCGGAACTGGCTTCGCCCAGTCCTCCGTTTGGATCCATTGTCACTCCCGCCTGGTAATGAATCATCTTGGGTTCGGGACCGGGCCGGATCGCCTTGTCGGCGACTTTTCGGGCGGCATCCAGGTAATTCTGAAGAAGATGCCCGGAGGCGACCAGACCCTCACCGACGTTGTCGAAGCCTTCGGTCGAGTCGTCGGGCGGGAAGGTGACGGTGGGATCGAAATCCACCATCTTCAAGTCGAACAAATCCCGAATGGTGTTGAGGTATTCGACTCGGTTAAGGCGGCGGAGGACGACCTTCCCTCGGTTTTCCCGGGCATTCTCTCTTGCTTGATCAAGCACTTCGGTGAGGTGGGTGACAACCCGCCGGGTTTCCTCCGGCTTGGGTTGCTTTTCGTCTTCCGGAGGCATCTCGGCCAAGTTGAGTTGATCGAGAACTTCCTGTAAGCCCTCCGCCTCGTCGAGGGTTTTAGGATTGCCGGTGAGGTGATCGAAGCGCCGGTCTCCCTTCTGCTTGTCTTCGCCATGACACTTGATGCAGTAGGTCTCGAGGAACGGTCGGACCAAGTCGGCCTTGTCCGCGCTAACCGTACCGGCGACAAGCAAACCGGCGGTAAGGCCAAGAACGAGCTTCCTCATCCAAGCAGATGATTCAAATTGGCCGAACTGGTGGAGAACCGGTCGGTCTCCAAGCCAAGTTTCTGAAGAATGGAGACGTAAAGATCACAGAGGGGCCGCCCGTCCCTGCCCTTTCTCTCGAACCGGTGATGGTTTCCGCCCTTCAACCCGCCGCCCGTTACCATGACGGGCAAGTTCCGGCTGGAGTGCGAGCTTGCGTTCCCCATGCCACTGCCGAACATTACCACGGTCGAATCGAGCAGGGGTCGATCTTCGGAATCTTTGGTTTTCTTGAGAAGATCGAGGAACCCTGCGAACTGCTTGGTGTAAAAAGTTTCGATGATGGTCAGCTCCTTGAGCAAGTCCGGACGTTTTCCGTGGTGGGTCAGAGAGTGGTACCCGTAGGTGATTCCGTCGAAAGGAAACAGACGGTTTCCCCCCGGATGTCCGAAGGTGATGACGTTGGTCAGGTTGGCTTGCAGGGCGAGGGCCATGAGTTCGTACATCACGGAGGTATTGTAGGGATAGGCCAGATCCACGAAGTCCTCGTCATCCCCCTGGATTACCCCGGAGTCGGCTTTGGGTTTGGGTACGTCGATCCATTCCGACCTGCGCTGGATCTTGCTTTCGACGTCCCGGATCGAGGTCAAATATTCCTCGAGCTTCTCCTGATCGGTACGGGATAGCCGCAGGCTGAGGCTCCGAGTGTCCTCGAGCACCGCGTCCAAAATGCTAGCATCCTCGCTTAAGTATTGCTTGCGCTTGGCTTTGAGCTTCGGGTTGTCTTCGAGAAATAGCTCGGCGAATATTTCCCTGGGGTTTCCCATGGTGGGCAACCTGACCCCGGCCCTGGACCACGAAATGCCACCCGAGCCCATCCTGAGGGAAGGAAAACGAGTGTCTCGTCCGATCTTTTCGGCAAGGAGTTGATCCAAAGAGAGAAGTCTTTGGGGGTTTTCCTTGGCGTCCTTGAGCTCCACCCCGTTGAGCAAGGTGTTCGAGCATCCGTGACCACCGCCTACTTCCGGATGGTCCAAGTTGCTAAAGACGGTGAGATCTCGCTTATGCCTTTCGAGAGGCTTGAGGAGAGTGGGCATGACGTAGTCGGAACCCGTTTGCTCGGGGAAAAATCCGCCCGGGTTCATCCCATAATTCGGGGAGACGCAGACGAACCTTCGGGCCGATGACTTGGAAGCGGTTGCGGCCTGAAGCGATTCGAGTGAAGGGAGGGCGAGGGAAACACCCACCCCGCGAAGGAAATTTCGCCGATTGATAGCACTCATTTAATTCTTGGATTCAAAAGTAGTGGGCAAGGTGCGATGAGTAGACGCATTCGAAATTTATTTTTCCAACAAAGTCAATGCCAGGGAACCCTTTAGGATACATTCGCCCAAGTGCCTTACTTCTTGATTTTCTTTTTCCTCGTCACCATCACTTCGTTCCAAGGAAGGGCTCCTACCCTTTTGGCCCAAGCTTCGTAAAGGAGACGCAGTTCCTCAGCCTTGCCGGGCATGCTCTTGGACAGTTCCTTCAATTCACTGCGGTCCTTCTCCATGTCGTACAATTCCCAAGGGGTATCGTGCATTGCGACCAACTTGTAGTTTCCCTTGCGCACCGCACGGTTTCCTTCGTGCTCCCAATAGAGTGTGCGCTCCTTCTTGGAATCCTTGGCAAAGACCGGCAAGAGGCTTTGACCAACCATGCCCTTGCCCGAAAGACCGGCCGCCGACAGGCAGGTGGGCGCGACGTCGATGATGTGGCTGGGGGCATGACGCAATTCCCCCTTGGCTTTGAAGCCGGCGGGCCAATGCACGATGAGCGGAGTGGCCACCCCACCCTCGTGGGTATAGCGCTTGTACATGCGGAAAGGAGCATTGCTCAGGTTGGCCCAGCCTCGGCCGGAGCTCGAGGTCCAGCCTCCGAGGCGTCCCCACTCTTTGTAATTGTCGACCCGGGTTTCGGGATTCCTGTCGTTATTGGCAAAGAGGCCGCGCCAGTCATGCACGCCGGTGCCGGGTACGCCGTTGTCGACCATAAAGAGGATGAGCGTGTTGTCCAAGCGGCCGGCGGCTTTGAGCTTGTCCACGACCCGACCAATGTTTTGGTCCATCCGGTCGATGATGGCTGAGTAGAGAGCCATCTTGAAGTCGAGCTCGTCGCGCATCTTCTCGTCGTAGGTTTCCCACTTTGGAACGTCCAATGGGGACAAGGCCCACTTCTTGTCGATCAATCCCATCTTTACCATGCGCTCGTAGCGATCCCGACGGAGCTTGTCCCATCCCACGTCCTTGAAGCGCCCCCGGTACTTTTGGGTATCTTCCTCACGAGCATGGAGCGGGAAATGCGGGGCGTTGTGGGCGATATAGAGAAAAAGGGGCTTGTCCGGATGTTTTTCGAAGGACTCCTCCATAAAGTGGAGAGCGTAGTCGGTGAAGACGTCGGTGGTGTACCATTCGCGGTCGGGGTGCAGGTGATTGACCGGAGTCTCGGTCGCGGGCAACACCTCCTTGTCGTCGAGGTAGACTTGGCAATTGCGCAAAACCGTAAAGTAGGAGTCGATGAAGTTGCGGGTTCCGTAAAACCGGTCGAAGCCACGGGCGATGGGAGATTGATGAGGTTCCGTACCGAGGTGCCATTTGCCGGTCATCATGGTGCGGTAGCCTCCTTTGCGGAGGCACTCGGCCAAGGTCGGAACGTCGGGCAGGATGGTCCCGCTGTAACTTGGGATTCCCCGGTCTCTGGACATATGCCCCATCCCCGCCTGATGCTGGTAGACCCCGGTCAGCAGGGCGGCCCGGGAGGGGCAACACCTGCCCGTGTTGTAAAATTGTGAAAAGCGCAACCCATTGAAAGCGAGTTTGTCGAGAACCGGCGTCTCGATTTCCCCGCCATAGCAGCCGAAATCCGAATAGCCGGCATCGTCCGCCATGATCACCACGATGTCGGGTTGTTTTTGAGCGACCAAGGTCGAAGTTGCCAAGAGGGCAAGGAAGAGAAAAGGAATTGAATTCATAAGGTATTCGACAGGCTAAGAGACGGCCGAACGTTCAGGCAAGAAAAGTCTGCCCCCAAGAGATGATTGACGGGTAGAACAAGAGTCATCTATTTACTCTCCCCAATGAAAGCGCTCCAATCGATGGCGGTTGTTTTTAGCCTGGTGATGATTAGTCAGGCGGTCGGCCAAGAACTCACCGACAAGCAAAAGGCCTTTGCCGGGCACTGGGCCTTGGAAATGAGCAACGGGGCCGCGGGCTGGCTGGCGCTGGAGCTAACCGAGGGGGAATGGAGCGGACAGCTCTGGACGGTGGGGGAACCCAAAACGATCAAAAACTTCCGGTATGCCGATGGAAAGCTTACCTTCCAGCGGGCCCTGAGAATCGGTCCGCCCGAGTATCCCGGTGGACCTTATACAGGGGAGCGGGAAATGCTCGATTTGGAGGCATCCGTCCAAGGGGATGTCGTTAGGGTGGTGATGAAAATTCCCGGCAGGCAACCCTTTGTCCACCTCGGCAAGCGCCTGCCTCCCCTACCCCCGAAACCCGATCTTTCCAAGGTGAAGTTCGGCAAACCCATCCGCCTGTTCAACGGGGTCGACCTGACGGGTTGGAAACTGATCAACCCAAGGAAGATCAACGGCTGGAAAGTGAAGGACGGAGAACTGGTAAACGAAACGCCCAAAAAGACCTTTGACGCCTTTGCTCCCTATGGGAACCTGAGGACCGAGCGGGTCTTCGGAGACTCCAAGCTGACCATCGAGTTCAACGTGCCGCCCGGAGGAAACAGCGGGATCTACGTACGCGGAGCCTACGAGGCGCAGGTCGTCGATCGGGACAGCCGCATGCAGGGGCTGCAAGGTGTCGGCGCCATCTTCAGCCGGGTCAAGCCCGCTAAGAACGCGGGCAGACCGGGAGGCCAATGGCAAAGCTACGAGATCACCATTGTGGACCGCCACGCCACCGTCGTGCTGAACGGGGAGAAGGTGATCGACAACCAACCGGTGATCGGCAACACCAACGGGGCCTTTCAGGCGGACGTCACCCGTCCCGGGCCGCTACACCTGCAAGGTGACCACACCTCGGTGCGCTACCGTAATGTCGTTTTGTATCCGGTGCTCGGTCAGACCGGCGGATAAGACCAGCCTATTTTTCTTCTCTTCCGCCCTTTTGCGTTCAGCTTCCCGCTTCTTTTCGTACTCTTCCTTGCGCTCGTCGATCAGGGCTTGCGCCTCCATTAGGCGTCGACCGAGGTCATCCAGTTGGAGAGCCTTTTTGGATTCGTGGCTAGCCTGATGAACGCAAATTAATTTAATTTTTAGGCCACCATCAATTCTGCAAGCGGTCCTTTGAGGTCGAGATCCTTGAGGTTGGAATCCGGTTGCCCAAAAGTTTCGGAAGTTTTCATTCCGGCGGCCTGCATGAGAGAAAGGTAAAGGTTGCCCACCGTACGGTGACCTTTTGTTCCATACTTGGGATACTCGACGTAGCGACCCATCTTCAATTTTTTGTTCATTCCTCCCAACAGAATGGTCGGCCAGTCATGACCGGCGCAATGATGGTCGCCCGACGAACAGGACATGTAAACGATCATCGTGTTGTCGAGCATCGAGCCGTTCCCTTCCGGAATACCGGCGAACTTCTTTGCCATTTTGGCGATCTGCTTCAAGTGCAACTTCTCAATTTCCATACGGGCCTGGTGGCCGGTCCAGCCATTGGACGCCTTGTTTTCCTGTAGGTGGCCGAGGGCATGCACGGAATTTGAGAGGCCAAGTTCGGAGTACTTCACGCCCAAGGTGTCCGGACGCAGGGTGACCACGTTCGTCAGGCCCGCGACCAGAGCGGCGGATGCGATTTCAAAGTGCGATTCGATCCGGGCTGAGGGAGAGATTGAATCATAGCGGTCCGTCCGTTCCGGTGCATGCTTTTGGATGCGGTCCGTAAGGGCGGCTTTCTTTTGCTCGATCTTGCGGAGCGAATCGAACGAATCCATATAAAGTGCAAACCGTTCCTTGTCGTCACCGGAGAGTTGCTTCTCCACCCGCCGGGCATCTTCGGTAAGGAAGTCCATGAGGTTCCCATTCAGGGCAATCTTCTTTTCAAGTTGTTCGGGTGTTGTTACGGCAGCGCCGAAGAGTTCGAGAAAAGCTTTCTTGGGCGAACCTTGATAGGCAACTGGTTTGGCGGCTGCGTAGGCGGAAAGGTTGGGATAGCAATAGGAGTCTTCGGGCTTCCATCCGCCCTCAAGGAGTTGCCCGTTCATCGCCATCCCGTACATCGGATAAGGACCGGTGGAGAGGTGTTGCCCGAGCAGACAGTCCAAAGTGGGTGCAATGGCGACCTTTTCCGAGTCATGTAGAGAAAGGGTTCCGAACCCCTTGGTATGATTTCCCCGGAAGCCCACCCCGGACAAACTTTGAATAACCGTCAGGCGGTCTTTGAACGTTTCCAAGGCGACCAGTTTTTCCGGTAACTTGTGATCCGCCAGAGCGACGTCTACGAGCGGACCTTCCCTCCGGCCCCGATTTCCCAGCTTTTTCCCGTCTTCCGGATTGAGGAAGTGATTTTCCAGATCCTCGGGTACGAGGTTGAACTTGTCGATGCCGGATGATTTCACCACGAAGACGAATCGCTTTGGCAAAGCGGCCTCCTTCCCGGCTCCATGGACACGGACGGAATGGAGAAAGGGGGCCATGGCCAGAGCGCTTGCGCCAAGTGAGAGGTTCCGAAAAAATTGACGTCTTTTGTAAATCATAAAAAAGAATGGTTATCGTCTGTATAGAAAAGAATCGGAACTAAGTAAGGAGACAACGAGTGCCTTGAAGCTACCGCCATTATCTACATAGGCTTTTTCGGCTTCGATCAAGGTTTTTGAATCGCTCAGCATCTCGTTGCGACCCATGAAATAGCGGAACAAATGCCGGATGAAGGACTGACGAGCCCGGTCCGAACGGCCTAGGCGCTGCATCATTTCGACCGCATCCTTTACTTTGCCATCGATCTGCGGATCACCTGAAAAGGCAATTTCACCGGATGCGTCTACCTTGCGTGTCGTGAGTTTTCCTTCTTTGAGCTTCCTGTCGAACTGGTTGTCGCGCCGCATGTAGATTTCACCGTTCTCGTCAAAGTAGTGATGGGTCCGGTAGCGGCCCCAGTCATCAAATACCTCGAACGCTTCACCGAGCGGATTCATCTTACGGTGGCATTTCCAGCACCGTTCGTTTCGCAGTGGTTCCATTCTTTCCCGCAGGGTCTTGTGGGGATCGGTTGGCACGGCCGCATCGACATCCGGAGGGACGTCTCCGAGCACCCCTGCGAGCAACCGTTCGTAAACCCAGATCCCGCGATGAATCGGATCATTGTCCTCATTGAGGGAATAGGCTGCCAACCACGCCGGATGGGTCAGTAAACCGGCCCGTTGATCCTTGGGCATCTTCAGGGGTTGCTCGATGGGCCAATCCCACTTTTGTACCCCATGGCGTCCGTTGCTAGGCAAATTGTACGGCTCGATGTAAAGAAGGTCTGCAATGCCACGCCTCTTACCCTCGAAAGGAAAAGCGGGATGGCGGTGCATACCCTTGTCGAGTGCCGCTTGATACATCGCAACCGTTTTCTCCGCATCCCGTTGTGCGGAAACTAGAGCTTTCTCTGCCTTTTCAGGCATATTCTCAAAATTGAAATCCCCCTTGATCTGTTTCTTGCGTAGCTCGATGCGGGCTTCCACGTAACCTGGCTCCAAGATTTCGGCGATTCTCTTTTCGTAATGCTCTCTGGCATACTCGTTGTCTCCCGGATGGGCGATGAAGTATTCGTTTGTGGTCAACAACTCGGCTATGACGTCCTTGTCCTTCCTCAAGACATGCTCAATGAGCATGCGGGCGTCGTGAATGAGCATATTTGTATTCCATTGGTTAATCTTTTCCGCACCCCGTCGGTCGTTGTCCTTGAAGACCGTTCCCGCCCGATGAAAACCGAAGAACTGCTCAAAGAACCGCCCGATGCGCGGCAGGTCCTTCCGGTCCCAGTGTCCCGTCAAGAGTTGCTCGTCCAGCATTTGCCGTACGAGTTGGACCACGTCCTCTTTGGTTCTTAGCTTCCCCTTTTGCAAAGCATCTCGAATGAAAGGATGATTATCCGGTCTATGATCCGTCAAGGCATAGGCGATTGCATGGGCTAGCTCGTCCGTTGACAGATGCCGGCGACCATGCTCGTCCACCTCGCCCAGGCCGAATTCCATCCGGTAGATCGACTCCGGACTGAGGAACATCGCTTTGATGGTTGTTTTGAGTCCATCGAGCTTTCCTCCGGTTTTGATACTCTGCTTGAGAAAGGAAAGGTATTTCTCCTCCTCTTGCTTGTTCGGGTAGCGTCCGATTACCCGAGAATGCTCGCGTCTGATCACCTCCACAAGAGCCTGCTCCTCGGGCACCGACTTATCCTCCGCAAAATCCTTGAAATCGTGTCGTCTTTCGCGGTCTGCAAGGAACGAATCGGCTACGATCATCGTCATCTGAACGGTGCTCTGATCGGCTAACGAAAGTGCCGCATAGTCGCGGATTCCACGCTCCGAGGTCACGTAACCGAAGGGGCTCTTTGTCTTGCCAAAACCCTTGTGGGTAAAAATCTCCGTGCTGAACCGCCAGAGCCGGGAGGGGGAAAAAGGCGGAGTTTTGATTTCACCAGAGAATAGCTTTTCGTGATTCACCCAATTTCCGTAGTCTGGTGATAGCAACTTTTTGCGATAGGCCTCACCCGAGCCCGTGGTGAGCAATTGCCGATCAATCCACTCGATGACCGCGTTCCGTTCGGAATCTGTCGGCTGTGTTTCTTCTTCCGGCGGGGGCATGTCAGCGGCCGTCAATTGGGCCAGGATCTCTACCCACAAGTCGGAGGTCTCAGCCTTTGAGAAATCGACCGATACCTTGTGCAGAGCCAGCTTGCCCTTTTTCTTTTTCTCACCGTGACAACGGATGCAGTTCTCTTTCAGGAAAGGCTTGATCTTTTGTTCGAAGCCGGATGGAGCGGCAGCTTTTGCCGAAAGGACCAAAGGAAACTGAACCGCAATAGCCAGTAACCAGATGGTTCGGATTCGGATCTTGCTCATTCGTTTTATTCAAAGGGGTCTTCGCCCTAGGATCAATCTTTCTTGATGTTGGCGTTGGCCGCTCCGTAGGCGTTGTGCCCGGTCGAACCACCGGGCAGGATGGGATGTTCTTTCTTGGGCAAATGGGCCGCGTGCTCCTCGAGGATCGATTTGTTTTTCGGGTCGGCGGCCAAGTTCTTCCACTCGTGCGGGTCTTTGCTTAGGTCGTAGAGTTCTCGGGATCCGTCGAAATACTGGATAAAGCGGTAGCGGGTACTGCGCACCGAGTAGTTGCCGAGCCCGAAACTGGTGATGGCGGGATGCTTCCACTCCTTCTTGGGCTCTTTCATGAGCGGGACGAGACTCTGCCCTTCCTGTGAGGGGTCAGCGGGCAGGCCCGCTAGCTCAAGCAGGGTCGGAAAGATGTCGAGGAGTTCGGCGGGGCGTTCGCTTCTTTGCTTTTTCTTGAAACCCGGAGCCGTCATGATGATGGGTACGCGGGTGCCGTCCTCCCAGAGGGATCGCTTGGCCCATCGCTCCTTTTCCCCGAGGTGGAATCCGTGGTCGGAGAAAAGGGCGATGATCGTATTGTCCGCATAGTCGCTGGATTCAAGGGCATCGAGTACGAGCCCCAGGCAATGATCGGCAAAAGTCACGGAGGCCAAGTAGGACTGCACGGCGTGTTGCCATTGGCCCGCCGCCTTGACCCATTTGTGGGTGGGTGAAACGTGCTTCAAGTTGGTCAGGTCGATGGCGTATTGACTGAGATCCTTGAGGTCGTCCTTTCGAACGGCGGGGAGCTTGACCAGATCACGCTGATGCATGTCGAACCATTTCTGGGTGGCATACATCGGAACGTGAGGCCGATAGAAGCCGACCCCCATGAAGAAGGGCTTGTCGTGTTTCTTCTTCAGTTGTTGGACGGCCCACTTGGCGCATTTCATGTCGGGCATCAGGTTGTCGTCGTCCGGAAAGATTCCCCAGTCCCACAAAGGGTGGCCATGAGGCTGGGAAATCTTTTTCTTGGGGCGAGGACCGAATCCGCCCGTCGGTAAATATTCCTGAAAAAAGCGACGATCGCCCGTGTGAAAAATTTTACCAGCCGCGAGCGTCTTGTAACCCTGTTCGGCAAAGACCTCCGGCAAGGTCTTCAAGTTTTTGAGGACGGGGGCGGATTTCAAGTCGGGACTGAGAAAATACACCCCGCTGGTATGCGGATAGCGTCCGGTCATCATGCTGGCT
>JAYOII010000001.1:12190-29301 GCA_038118685.1 Opitutia bacterium | reverse complement strand
ATACTGGCCCGCGATGGGTTGCAAACCGGAGACTGGCAATGTCCATTGGCAAAAAGGGTGCCCATCTTGGCCAAGCGGTCGATGTTGGGTGTCTTGGCTTGCGGGTGACCGCCGAGGCAACCGACCCAGTCGTTCAGGTCGTCGATGGAGACAAGCAGGACGTTCGGCTTTTCCTTGGCCCCGAATGCAAGACATGGGAGGGCAAGGAGGAAGGTGAGGAGAAGGCAGGATGGTTTCATAAAATGGAATTGAATCAGAGTTGTTTGGCTTGTTTGAGGATGGTTTCGAGGTTTTGCTTGATGAGCTTGGTGTTCTCGGCCGCGACCTTGTCGGCTTCGGCCAAAGGCTTGCCCTTGCGCATGGGGCGCTTGTGCCCGATTTCGGTCAACCAGGCATCTCGCTTTGCCCGCATGCGCTCGCGCAGGAACATCATCACGCGTCCATAGGCATTGGGGTGCGGATTCTTGAGGGGAGGCTTGACGGCGAAGAAGTCGATGATCTGTTGAGCCATAAGTTCATGCCCCTCCCCTCCCGGATGAACACCGTCGCGCGAGTACTTGAACTTCGGATCCTTCTCCCGCTTCTTGGCGAGGGATTTCTTCATCACGGTGTGCAGGTCGATTACCTTCCAACCATCCTTGCGCTTCGAGACCAGCCACTTGGCGTAGGTCGCCATGACCTCGTCGTAATCGAACTTGGGGTTGGGTTTGTCGTAGACCGGCGGGGTCATGAAGATGATTTTCCCACCCTGTGCCTCGACCTTGTTTTTCAGGCGTTGCACGCCCTCTTTGTACTTGGCGAAGCGTTCTTCCTCGAGGGGCATGTAGATCCCGCAGTTGATGCCGTAGCATGCTATGACCAAATCGGGAGTCAAAGCCTTCAAGGTACGGTCCAAGCGCTCGCGCAAGTCAGGCCGGGGAAAGCCATGCCTGAGGTGTCCGGGTTCGGACAAGCCGGACACGGTTTCGCTTGGTATGCCTTGGTTGAGCACTTCGGGGTTGAGTTCCGGGTGGTTGACGGTGAGCCATCTCTCGAAAAACACCACATACTCGCCCCCATAGGTGATGCTGTCTCCGAAGAAGACGATCTTCTTCGCGCTTTTGAGAATAGCGAAGTTTTCATTGGCCTGAGCCCCGAAAGGCAAAAAGGCGAGCAGGGTGAGAAGAAGGGAACGAGAAAAGGCAGGGATCATCATGAAAAAGATGGAGTGGGAAGAATACCTAACCTTGTACGGGATGAGCGGTCAAGAGCGCGAAGGCGATTCGGTGTAAAAAGCGGGCGAAGCGCTAGCTCAAGCCGGTGAGCGTTCCCGTGCCGGACGCAAACTGGTCGACCTCCAAGCCTAACCCCTGAAGCATGCTTACGAACAATTTCGGCAAGGGAGCGTTGTTGATCTTGTCGAAGGCCAGGTGTTGCCCATGCTTGAAACTGCCTCCCGCCAGAATGATGGGAAGGTTGGTGGTCAGGTGTCCGCTGGCATTGCCAAGGTTGCTGCCCAGCAGCACTTGAGTGTTGCCCAGCAGGTTGCCGTCGCCCTCCGGGGTTTCCTTGAGGTTGGTCAGGAAGTCGGCCCAGGTTTTCATCGTCTCGCGATCGATCAATTCGAGTTGCTGAATCATTTCGGGGTTCTTTCCATGGTGGGTCAATTCATGATAACCCAACGACACCCCCTTGATCGGAAGAACTTGGCTACCCCCGTTGCCACCCAGGGCGATTACGCGCGTCGAATCGGTCATCAAGGCCAACCGCACGATCTCGAAATGAGCTCGCAAACGCCCAACGATATCAGCGGAGGCAAACTGTCCGGGTTGTTGGGCATCCACCTTCGGCTTGGGCGTACCATGCCATTTCTCGGCCTTGATCAAGTTCTTCTCAGTCTCGCGAACCGCGGTGAAATATTGGTCCAATTTTTCACGATCGAGCTTGCCCGCTTTGGCCGCCATGCGATTGGCATCCTCCAGCACGACGTCCAGTATGCTGCGACCGCAAATGAATCTTCCGGGCCGCCACCTCTTTCGGAGTTCCACTGAGAAAGAGCTTTGCGAATACGGCGGACGGCGAACTTTCATGAGGAACGGCCACGCCATTGGCGGACCAGGACATGCCATGATCGCCGATGGTAAGCGAAGCATATCGGGTTGAACCACCCAACCGTCGAGCCACGAACTGATCGAGCGAGATGGTGTTCTTGAAACTGCGCGATCCAGGGTGCGGAGCGGCCGTGAGGAAGGATTTCTCGGCCGCGTGCCCTCCGTCGACGTCCGGATGACTGGTGCCCGACACAATTGTAAAGTCATTGCGCAGAGCCGCGGCCGGTTTCAAGTATTCGCTGAGTTCATAGTCCCGTCCACTCTGCTCGGGAAAGAAATTCGGGCCGTGAAAACCCAACGGAAAATTCACCGCGACCATTCGCTTGGGAACGCCCGCGCTTTTCATGGCTCCACTTGATTCAAGCAGGGGAAGCATCAGAGCGACTCCGCTGCCACGGAGAAAATTCCGTCGGTTCAACTTTCCGGGTCCCGTGTCAAAAGTCATTTTTTCAAGAAGGCTTGGCTGGTTGTCACTTGGTGGATCAATGTCCGCAAACCGTATCCCTTGTCAATGGTAGCGGTGGCAATGGCATCAACCGTCGGGCGGTCGGAGAAACCCAACTCGCGTCCCAATGCATAGGTCAGAACTTTTTCCGTCAGACATTTGGCAAACCGGTCCTTGTCGTTCACGAGAAGGGCTTTGAAATCCCGAATGCCCGAAAAGGTTTCACCGGTCTCCAGTTTTCCCGAGGCATCCACGTCCGCGCCTTCTTGAACTTTCCCCCACCCCTTGTCCGCATGCTCGGGGTTGACCACGAAGCGCAGGTACTTCTCCCGGTACTTCCCAACCGGGTCAAAGGATTCCAAAGCAAAGCCAGGAGGATCAATGAAGCGATGACAGGCATTGCAACTCTCGACGTCGCGATGCTTGTCCAGTTGTTCGCGAATCGTCACGGTGCTGCGGATATCGGGCTCAAGGCCCGCTATGTTGGGTGGTGGCGGCCGGGGCGTTCTGCCGAGTACGTTCTCCATGGCCCAAACGCCACGCAGGACCGGGGAGGTATTGGTGCCGTTGGCCGTTACCTTGAGCACCGCGCCTTGGGTGAGCACGCCGCCGCGAACGGAATCCGGTTGGAGCGAAACCTTGCGCAAAGCCAGACCTTCCACGCCGTCGATATCATAGTGCCGGGCAATCCTTTCGTTCAGGATGGTGAAATCCGAGTCCAGCAAGTTGACGATGCTCAAGTCATCGTCGAGCAGGCGCCGGAAGAACGACTCGCTTTCCCGAAGCAAGCTGTGTTGCAACAATTCATCGTATTCCCCGTAGAGTTTTCTATCAGGAGTGGTCTCGTTTATTTCGCGCAGTCGCAACCATTGACCAAGGAAGTTATGGGTGAATTGCTCGCTGCGCGGATCGTTGAGCATTCGCTCCACTTGACGGTTCAAAACCTCGGACTGAAGCAAACTCCCGTTGCCCGCGCAGTCGAAAAGCTCATCATCGGGCATTGAACTCCAAAGGAAATAAGAGAGCCGGTTCGCCAACTCATGCGGGTGAAGCTTGATGCTTTTGGGATGGAGGGTCTCGTCCATGTAGAGAAAATTCGGCGAGCACAGGGCCGCCGCCAAGGTAACGCGCAAACTATCCTCGAAGGTACGCCCGTCCTCGAGGTGCTCCTTGAGCATGCTTAGATAACGCTCGAGCTCGTCCGGTTGGACGGGCCGCCTGAAGGCGCGTGGCAAGAAGCGGGACAAGATCGTTTCCCCCTCGGGTATTCCTGCTGTCTCGAGATCAACCTCGCCGAGAAGCTTTGTGTGGCTTTCGGGTGGCCAGACCTCGTTAAGCGGGCCCGTGATGGTTACGGGCCCAAAGGCGACTCCGGGATAGTTCCCTTTTGCCGGTCCGGTTATCCAAGTGGGCAACCCGTGAATAAAGAACTGAATGGCGTGCTTTTTCCCCAAGACCGCTTCAAATTCGAAACGCTTTGGTTTCAGCGGCGCCTCGTAAAAATCGAGCGTTGAAAAGGTTGCCGACACTCTGTTGAAATCGGAGGTGTTGACGCTGAACACCAAGGGCTTTTCGCTTTTGACCGAAAGCGCTTCCCAACTGAAGCGGTAGCGCCCCCGTTCCGGCAACCTTCCGTCGCGCGTGGAGATCTTGCTGTATTGGGATTTGTTGCTCGTGAATGCGATGACCCGCTCGTCCTCATAAGCATAAAGCCCGGACTCCAGGTAGCGTTCGACTTCGCGATAGGAACTGACTGTCCAGGTCTTCACGTCGGGTCGCGGCCGATGCACGATGGCTGCGTCGATCGCTTTGCGGGCCGCGGCCAAGTAGCGCATCATATGTTCCGCCGAAACAGCCAAGGCGAAACCGTTGTTGTCAAAGCCATGCAACTCCTGATCTTCGGGCAACAATTGTTTGAGCGGGACGTCGATTTCGAGCAGGTCGTGGAGGGTGTTCTCGTACTCAATGCGGTTCAGCCGCCGTTGCGCTACCTCACGAAATGCCCGATCCGCCTTGGTCAGTTGGGGTCGCGCCCACTCCATCAATTTTGAAACTTCGGATATTTCGGGACGTTTCTTTTTCTTTGGAGGCATCTCTCCGCTCTCGATCCGGTCAACGATATCCGTCCACCTCAGAACCTGGGAATGCTCGTTCATGTCGGGCGTGACGGCGAGCAAGTTCAAGCCCCCTTTCTGCGTTTCGTCATCGTGACAGTCATGGCAATGTTGCTCGAAAAACGATTCGACCTTCTCCACGTAATGGGCGGCGGATTCGTCCTGCGAGACCTTCTCGATGATCGAATCGTTGGTCGGTGCAGCCTTTTTGTGGTCTTGTCCGCATGCATGCAAGCAGGTCAGGAAAAAGAGGCCGAGAAGGGCTTTGAGGCTGTTTATCCTTAATGCGCGCACATGGTTACCCTGTCACTTGTCAAAACAACCGTCAATCCACTCCGAAGGATCCAAGCAAAGAGGTTCAGCGCCACTTGCCGGTCAAGCGTTTTGCGATCCGCCGGGAAAATTCGTATTTTGACTTTTGGGCCGCGGCAATCGCTTCGCGGTGCGCCTTGCCGGCGTCTCCGAGTTCTTCGATGGCGCGCAAGGCGAACATCCCGACCAGCAAGTTCGGATGCTGAATATGCTCGACTAGAATTTTCACGTGAGACAAGTCACCGAACTTGCACAAGGCTTGGGCCGCTGCGACACGGACGGTGGTCACGGGGTCGGAGGTCAGTTTGAGCAGTGTGGGTTTGCTTGCCGCCACCTTGGTGACCCCCAACCAAACGGCCGCCCAGTAACGGGTCGATGGATCCGGAGATTTGGCGAAGTCCATTAGCTTGGCTCCCTCGTTAGCTTCGCCGGCGGTGATCACTTCGATCAAACGCCGAGTTTGCTGGCCTCGGTCCTCCTTGAGAAAAGCGAGGTATTTGTTTCCTGTTTCTCTCCCGACGTCCTCGAGAATCGGCTCGGGGATCAGGCCCATGTCACGCGTCTCCGTCATGCGCTGGTGGAGAACCCTGCGCATGTCGGCCAAGCGCTCGTGATGCTTGGGGTCCGTGGCCAAGTTGACCAGTTCATGCGGGTCGCGCTGCAGGTCATAGAGTTCTTCCGGTGGACGGCGGGCAGCAAAGGGACGTGCCTGATGCTCGTTCAACTTACCTTCCTTGTGCAGGTCGCGAATGACCTGCACGATCTTCTTGGCGTCCTTGTACTGGCTGGGCTGGGTGTGAGGAATATGCGACATGAAGTTACGAACGTACTTGTAGCGTGAATCACGAATGCAACGCAGGAGGTCGACCGTCTCGTCGCAACGGTCCCGGGCAGCGAAGACAAATTCCCGGGGCTTGTAATCGGGGGCCAAAAAGTCGCGACCCTGTAGGTTGCCGGGTATCTTGATGCCGGCTAGTTTCAGCGAGCAAGCGGCGACGTCGATGTGCTCGATGAGGTCGTCCCGCTCCGTACCGGCGCGTTGTTTCTTCGGCAACCGGATGATCATGGGGACATGGATGCCCTCTTCGTAGAGGAATTGTTTGCCCCGCAGGTGGCTGACTCCATGATCCGTCCACAGGAAGACAGCGCTTGAGTCGAGGCGTCCCGCTTTCTCGAGATCCGCGAGGATTTTTCCGACTGCTTCATCGGTTTTTACCCAAGAGTCCAAATACTTGGCCCAGTCCTGGCGAAGGACGGGGTGATCCGGATAATAAGGCGGCAGGACCACCTTGGCGGGATCGGCATGGCTTTTCGCTTTGCGGTTCTTTCCTCCACTGAGTTGGAATTGGGCGAAGATGGGTTGGTCGGCAGGCGCCTTCTTCCAGTCGTTGCCGTGATAGAGCTTGCTCGTCGGGATGAAGTTGTAATCGGTCTTGCTCTTGTTGGTGACGAAATACCCGGCGTCGCGGAAGAGCTCGGGGATCAACTTGACCGACTTGGGTACCTCGTAGCTTTCGTAATAGGCCGCGTTGCCCCCCCCTTTTCCGGACGAGGTCTGGCTGCGGTGGTTGTGTACTCCAAGGGTGGTCTGGTACATGCCGCTCACCATGGCCGAGCGGCTGGACGAACAAACCGGGGAAGTGACGAAGGCGTTTTTGCAACGAATCCCATCCCGGGCCATCCGGTCGATATTCGGGGTCTTGACAAGGGTTTCGCCGTAGCAACCGATATGTGGGGATGCATCTTCGATGACGATCCACACGACGTTCGGAGGGGTCGAAGCCTTGCCAAGCAGGGTGGTGAAAAAGAGGATTAAAACGAGGAAAGTTTTCATGGTTTCGCAAACAGATCGGCGTAAACCTTGGCATAGCGTTTGCCCATGAGCAAACACGACTTGCGGTCAAAATGTACTTTGGCCCGGGCCGCCGGACTGCAACCGGTGGATTCGACGAATCCGGTATGAGGCACCTTTTTGGGCAAGCGTTTGAGGATCTCCTTGATTTTGGTAATGCGGGCCACCCGATCCGGCGCCTTGTGATCCTGGCCGGTGCCGTAGAACTCAGCCAAGTTTCCCACGATGAAGGGTAATTGTGGATTCCCCAAGTCCTCCCGAACGTCTTCGATCAGGCGATACAGTCTCTTCTCATAAGCATCGGTTCTCGTCTGCTCGACGGTGTCCGATTCCCCTTGATGCCATAGCACCCCCTTGAGAGTCCCCACTTGCATGGCGGCTTTGGTATGACGGATGGCATCGCCGTAAATCTCCGAGCCTTTGCTCAGTTGCACGATGCTTCGGCCTCCCCAGGCCATCGGAATCAAACCGACCGTAACATCAGGTTTGTCAGTCAGGTAAGCCTCTGCGAAGGACAGGCCGGGCCCGAAACGCGCTTTCTTGTTGGGACGTCCGGGGTGAAGCGGATGAGCACCGGCTGCCCACTTGGGTTCCTCTCCTTCTTTGGCATAACGCATTTTCAGCACCTGGGGAACCGGCTTGGTGTCCCCGGTTGCCAACCCTACGCCTCCGGACATGTTTGACTGGCCCATCAGGAGGAACAGATGAAAGTCCTCCTTCGAAGAAGGAACGTTCACGGATTCATTGGCCTGAAGCCCTCCCGTTATGAGGATGGCGGCAAGAAAAAGGATGGCCTTGGCCTTCACCTCTTCTTTCCGCCGAACCGCTTGGCAGAGTAACCTGCCTCCTTTCGCTTGGACTCAAGCTGCGCCTTCAGTTTTTTGAGCGGCTTCTTGTACTTGGGGTCGGTGGCGAGGTTGGTGAATTCGCCGGGATCGTTCCTTAGGTCATACAGTTCCATGCCCCCGGAGCCAAAGCCCCAATGAGTAAAACGCCAGTTGTGTGTGCGGATCGATTCTCCCCCGTTTCGGCTTATGGTGAAGGCGAGCTCTTTTGTCCAGGCATCGGTAGAAGGATTCTTAAGGAGCGGCACCAAGCTCGTGTCCAGAAGTTCGGTAATATGCTTGGTCGCCTTGCCGTGTTGCTTGTTCATCCATGGAACGCTGACGATGAAGGGGACGCGGGTGGATTCCTCGAACAAATGTTGTTTTTGGAACTTGTGATGCTCCCCCAGCAGGTAACCATGATCGCTCGTGAAAACGACGATGGTGTTCTCCGCAAGTCCCAACTCCTCGAGTGCGTCCAGGATCCGACCCGCTTGCGCATCCATGTAGGAAATGCTCGCGTAGTAGGCTTCGAGCAAGCCCTTGTGCAGTTCGGGCGTGATTCCGTAGGACGTACTGTTGCGCTTGTAGTCGCGAATGATCTCCGGCACGTCTTCCAAGTCGTTTTCCGGCACCACGGGGGCGATCATTGCGTCGCGGTCATAGCGGTCAAAATATTTGGCCGGGGCAACCAACGGTACGTGTGGACGTACAAAGCCGCAGGCGAGAAAAAAGGGCTTGTCCTTGTGGCGCTTGAGGAAGTCGATGGCGCGGCTTGCCGCCATCCCGTCGGCGTGCGCCAAATCATCGCCTTCGGCCACGACGCCGGTAAAGGATTGCGAGCTCTTGTTTTTGGGTGACCAGTTCGTCTTTTCACCAGGGGCATTTTGTTCGGGCGCCTTGATATTGACCACCTCATCCCAGGAATGCGGGTCGTCACGGGTGGCTGTTCCGACGAGGATTTCCGGAGGGATGCCCATGTGATAGATCTTACTGACACGCCCGACGCGGTAGCCGTTTTTTCTAAACAACTGAGACATCGTCACGACGTCGGGCATGTTGCCGCGCAGGGTGCCGGCATTGCCCAACGTGCCGTTGGCGTAGGGATAGAGCCCGGACATAAGAGACGCCCGCGACGCCCCGCAAACTGGGTATTGGCAATGCATGTTCTCGAAGCGCAGGCCCCGCTCGGCCAGTTTGTCCAGTTCCGGTGTTTTGCACTGCGGATGCCCGAATCCGCTCAAGGCCGTATTGAGATCGTCGGACATCAGAAACAAAACGTTGGGTTTCTTTGCCGAAAGGATGGATGTGGGAAGGGAAAGGATTCCGATTACAAGACAAGCGAATATTGGTTTCATATTATTTTTCTGAATGAACGGGTAGGACGGGTATTGCCATCATCATCGGCCCGGTCCGTAAGCGTCAAAGAAATTTGATTTGAGCATAGTTCAAATGAGCACGGTAATCGTATTGGGGATCGGGCACTAGGACGGGGTTTGCTTGATCCGAACAAAATTCAATGACTAGGCCAAGATTAACGAGGATATCGGATAGGCCATCGATTTTGATGCCGGCGGATTTCATTTGTTCGCAAGTCACCAACCGTTGATGACCGTCCACGGGAATGCGAATCCCGTCGATCTTGTCGAACAAAGCAACCCAGTCTTGGTGATCGGTGAAGGTCAAGGAGGCGTTTCGGTCATGGATGGAAACGTCGAACCCACAATCTTCCAAAACGATGTCCTTGTGCTGCCAGGAATCTCGAATTTGCAAGCCATCAATATTTTCCAGTTTGTTTCGCACGGCGTTGAATTCTTGGTAGTAGAAGGGCGGAAACATCCCGCGAATGGGATAAAGCACAGCCAAGGCAAGGCCGACAAACGCGATCGTAACGAGAAGTTTATTCATGTGGAGTTCCTATCGATCTTAGGTTTTCCAATAAACGGAATCCATTGTCACTTGCAGAGCATTGTTAGATGCCCTTTTAAAAAACAAGATTGTAAATGATTGAACAAGAAACAAGCAGCAGGGCCGCAGCGCCAAAACTGCAACCAAATTTGTTAATATCCGTTAGATCGGTCTTGGTTATGTCTTCTACTTTTAACTTACGTAAACCTTGAACGACATCCTTTTTTTCCTTGATCCCAAGACCTGTCGTCAAGGTCATCAGGTATTTGGCTTTGGATCCCTCACCTTTTTCCAGGTGACCATTGACTAGGTTAAGAATTTCTTCCGGCGTATGTTTTTTCTTTATGTGTTTCATTGAATCTAATGCGGCATTTTTTTGTGCCCAATCGTTTCATGCTACCGAATGAAGAATTTTCCCTCCATCTTGTTTTTCCAGTTTTATCGCTATTCGGATGAACTTATCGAACAATCCGAACTTAAGAGAGCCTTTGTCATGAACACTACGAAGGGAACAGCCCAGGATCTGACGTTTACAACGGAAACCAATGTGGAAGGCCTTGATGTCATTGAGCGCGCTCAGGGAACTCAGCCTGCTCCGGACCGAAGTCACGGACCAGGGACTTCTGATGCTGTCGAAGCTGCCGTCCTTGAGCAGAGTGCACACCTACGGGACCAAGGTGACCAAGGAAGGCCAGAAGGAGTTCAAGCGACGCGTTCTCGAGCGGAGATACGGGGGGAGGTAGAGGCTGGCGCATGGTGGAACACTTAGTGATTTGGTCAAGCGCGCTTGCTCATGAGACGGAAGAGTGGCGAGGGCCCTGGCCAAGGAGATGCCCGAGAAGCGAAGTCGGGCTGTTTTCAAATGGACAATCTCTCGTCGCAGCCGAGTGATTGGTGACGTTCTGCCCACAGAAAGGATACGCGAAGAGTGATTGGATTCGGTAAGTACCAAATATCCGCCTTGGTCCTCGCACTGCTTATACTCTTGTGCTCCGCTTGCTTCGACTCAATTATTTATAGTGGTATCGCATCTGTACGAATGTGATCCCGTGGTCGAATTGCTTGTAAACGATTCTGTGTTCTTCCGTGATACGTCGTGACCAGTATCCGCTCAGGTTATGTTTCAATGCCTCTGGCTTGCCGATGCCCTCCTGTGGTGAACGCAAGATATCCCGAATCAGCAAATGAATTCTTTTCAGTGTTTTCTTATCGGTCTTTTGCCAAAATTGGTAATCCTCCCACGCTTGCGGAGTAAACGTGAGATTCATTCGATGAGCTCGATTTCCTTTTCCACAAAGTTCCCTTGTTCGGCTGCTTCAATTGAGGCAATCAACCGTTTTGCGTTGGCAGGGCTGCGTAGAAGGTACGCAGTTTCTTCAAGCGCTTCGTAGTCTTCCAGCGAGATCATGACGACCGATTGCTCGCGCTTGCGTGTAATGATCACAGGATCTCGGTCGAGACAAACCTGATCCATCGTCGATGCCAGGTTTTCTCTTGCCGCAGTGTAGGTGATGGCATTCATATGTACAGGATAATGTCCATAATGTCATCCTGTCAAATTCTTTTCGTCGAACCAGATCTACACTCATGTAACGAAAAAACCTTTTGGAATCATAAGCCCATTGGATCGGCTCCAGGTTCACCTGCAAGACAAACAAGTTGTGCTAGGGGTTGTTTTTCTCGATGAAGAAGCCGGTTTGGTTTTCGAACTTCTTGGCAGCGGTCTCTTTGTTTAAGGTGACCTTTCCGATCGAGGTGAAGCCCCGCTTCTTGCGCTCCGGGGTGATGGTGATGGTATCCCACGGGCCCTTGCTTTTGTCCCTTTGCCAGAGCCGGCCCTTGCCGTTGATCAGATCGATCTCCTTGAGATTGAGTTCTAGCCTGTCCTTGCGAACGGTCACAAGCAGGTAGTTGGGCTTGGTGGTGCGACCGATGAGACCACCGTGGGCGATTTGCTGGATGCCGTCGCGTTGGGTGCAGGTGACGGCATGCACCTCCCCGCAAAGATATAAGTCGACTTCATATTTAATCATCGCCCTCCAGAATTCAGAATCCCTCCCCTTTTCCGTTAACATTCCTGAGGAACTGAAGGTTCGGACCGGTCTAAGAATCGGAGTGTGCCCCATTACTATAATGTGATCGACCTGGTCCCTGTGCTTACTGAGCACCTGTTCGAACCATACCAGTTGTTTGCCCGTTACCCCTGCGGCAATCTCACCTTGTCGACTTTTACCCTTTTCGAAGACATCGACCGATATGAACAATGCATTCTCATGAAGCCAGTAAAAAGCTGTACCCTTCATATGATCAGGTCCATTCAATGGCATCTTTAAATGCCTCCGGAATGCATCCTTGTAAAAGGGAACGGCATCTGCCGTCGCTCCGCGCCATGGGTTGTCCCGGATCTCATGGTCACCGAGGGCGGCATAGACCTTGAGATCATGATCCTTGAAGCGCTGGACCCAACCGGGATAATACTTGTCCGCCCACTTGTTGATTTGCTCCTTCTTCGTTCCCCAGTGCCCCATAACGAGATCACCCGCCACCATTGCGAAAGCAGGATCTTCCTTTTTCATGGAACCGACTATGAACCCGAGGGCGTCCTCCCACCCTTTCTGGGGGTACTCGATGTCGAAATTGAGAAAGTCGGGTATGCTGACGAAGGTCCAGCTTGCGGCATCCGATGATTCGGGCTTACCAAGGAGGTTTGATGGGTAAAAGACCAGGAGGGCCGCAAATAAGAACGAAAATAATAACGCTCTCTTTTGGTGAAAACAAACGGGCAATATCAACAAAACACTAATTTTTCTGGGCGGCAAGGAAATGAACGAGGGAAGCAAAGTCCTCGAGTGACATGCCGTTGGCCAAACCGGCGGGCATCATCGAAATCGGAAGAAGGGTCTCGGATGCGATGTCGGAGGGTTTGAGCGTGGTGACTTTTCCGGCGATGTCCCGCATTTCGATTCGGTCGCTCAAGCGGTTGGTCACGAAGCCGACGTATCCGTCTCCTTTCTTGGTGGTGATGGATACGGTCTTGAACCCTTGGGATATTTCCTCATTCGGACGAAGAATGCTCATGGCGATCCGTTCGGCATCCATGATGCCGCCGATCTGTCCGAGGTACGGGCCCTTTTGGACTTCGTCCTTTTTGAGGGCATGACAGGCCACGCATCCTTGGGAGGCGAAGAGAGCGGGTCCTTTGCTTGGCTTGCCCTTGATTTTGTCAAGGGCAAGGGTTAGGTCCTCCACGCTCATTTTGCCGACTTGGCCTTGTTTTTTCATGATCTTGTCGAGGTCGACGGTTGGTTCGGAAACGGTTGCGATCACAGGATCGTCCGCCTTGGGCAAACCGGGAATCTCAACCCTGTCCTTCTTCGCCAGTTCGGCAATGACGAAACGGGTGGCGGCATCACCCTTCTTGGCGGCTTGGACCAAGGATTTTGTAATCGTCTCGGTTTTTTCCCAAGCCGTCGGATAATAATAGGGACCCCGGGTATCCGGACGGGTGCTCCACCAAGTGTCTCCTTGGTAGGGCTTTTCTAGGTTAGCCAAACGGACGAGGCTTCTTGCGATGCGTTGCCTGGTGTCGGATTCAAGGGTTTCTTCGAATCGCTTGATGAGGGCATCGACCGCTTCCGGAGTATGCATGTAGCGGAGAGCCATGAGGGCGCCGCTCTGGTTGGGCGTACCGATGGCATCCACGCAGGCAGGCCCGGCCTCAAGGGCCACCAAGGCGTGACGGGCAACGTGAGGAAGGATGGATGCCGCGTTCGGAGTTGCGTGGGGCCCTTCGGCAATTTGTTTTTTTCCTCCGCCCGCAAATTTCTTGATCGGCTTATCGCTCACGTAAAAGCGAACTTTCCCACCGTGATCCGTGCTGGCAAGTCCTGCCGTACACTTGAAGCGGACGACCTCAGCCGGTAGCTTCTTGTAGCTTATGGAACCAATCGAGTGCGTACCGATGCCGGCGGTCATGGGTTGGCCGTCCTTGCGGGCGAGCTTGGCTCCGGTCGCGCTGAATCCGATTCGGGTTTTGCCCCAGCCTTGAGTCGCCTTGGACCACTTGAGGTCGGTCAGTTTAACGGTCGACCCGTCTTTCTTGACCAGAATCGGATCAAACCAAGCTCCATGATCGCTGCCCGTTCCGTTTCCTCCGTCTCCGAGGGTCAGGTAAAGTTCTTTCCATCCCGAAACGTCGAGATCGAATTTGTGAACGGAAGTTCTCTCGATGATCGGGCTTTGGTGAACGGAATCGTTTATGCTCTTTTCTTCAGGTGGAAGCTGGAAGCCTGGCAATGGGTCGGTTACGGGTGGATTGGAAACACCGAGTAAGGCCTTGGCCGCGGATTTGTCTCCGAGTCGCCCGAGGGCAATTGCAGCCGCAACTTGGACCCGCGGGTTCTTGTTTTTGAGAGCCTTGGCAAAGGGGGCTTGGGGGACTCCATCCATTTCGGTCTTGCGGTCGGCCAAGGCCCGCAGGGCATGCTCCGCCACCGCCGAGTCATCAACCAACTTCAAGAGGTGCTTGTGGGATTTTGTTCCGAGAAGTTGCTTCAAGGTATAGATCGCGGCCACTCTGACTCTCGGGGCCAGTCTCGTGTCCACAGCCACTGCCAGAACCTCCTTGCCCGACCCTCCACGGCGCAGGATTTCCTGTTGGGCATGAAGCCGGGTCTTGGCGCTGGGGGTGCTCAGCAGGTTGGCCAAATCAACTGGATTGCGCTTTTGCAAATTCGGAAACGCCTTGTATTTCCAACCTTTCGGAACGACCCGGGCGACGTATCCAGCCGTCCCTCCTTTGAAACCCGATTTGCTCCAGCTTCCGAGGAAAAGCCGTCCGGAACCATCACAGTCCACGTCGGTAATTCTCCCGCACTTGATGAAATTTTCTTGTTCCTGGGTGAAGCTCGGGCCGTCGGGAGTGACCCGGTGAATGAATAATTGTCCCCTCCCCCAGTCGCACATCATGGGCACGTCGTTGTACTTTTCAGGCCAACCTGGTTCTTCGAAGAACATGGCTCCGGTTCCGGATCCTCCGCCTACGTCGACAAGGGCGGGGATGATTTCGCTGGTGTAGCGCTTGAAGAGCCTGGGGTACCCGTATTCGCCGGTCTGGATTTCATGAATGAAGCGCATGTTCCATCCACCGCCGTCGTTCGTGTTTCCACGGGTGAAGACGTTCATGAAGGGGTCGATCGCGACGTCGTAGATGTTGCGCAAGCCGGTTGCGTAGGTTTCGAGTTCCGTCCCGTCGGGGCGAACCCTGATGATTCCCCCTCCGTACATGGTCAGCTTTTTTCCGTCCGTACCGGTCGCGTCCACAAAGCCAAAGTCCCCGATCGCAACGTAGATCCACCCGTCTATTCCCATGCGTATTCCGTTCGTCGTGTGATCCACTCCCCGGGCCTGATTGAATTTTCGAGTACTGATCTCCTTGACCAAATGCTTGGGTGGTCCATCCGCCAAACCGTCCCCATTTTTGTCTTCCAGTACGGAAAGAAACATGCCGTCGAATTGGGTGCCTTCACCCCATTTCGTATGCAGGACGTAGAGCTTGTCTCCAACCGGGACGATGCCTCGGGGGTTGTCGATCACCGCATAGACCGTGTGCGAGTCGTGTATTCCATCGTGATCCTCGTCGACGAGCCGGATGATCTTTCCCTTCCCTCCTCCCTTGCCGAGGGAACCGATTTGATCAACCCCGGCATAGACCTCTCCGGTAGGGGCGACCCCGATACAGGCAACGCAAGGCGTAAGGGTGTTGGGCGAGAACAAAGTCGCTTCCAATTCTTCCGGGACCACGACTTCCGGGGCGTGGCCTTTCTTTTGCTTGTCGACTGCGGTTAGCAGGGTAGAAGTCAGGGCAAGGATAGTGGCATGGATGAAAGATTTCATGAGGATGGGATTAAAGGATACTTGTGAATCGGTATATGCATTTGAGTTCCCATGCGATAATTTTCCAACCTATCCGATCGAATAGATTATCGAAGAGGTTTGTCGCATGTTTTCATCAAACGAGCCGTAACCATAGAGAAAGGTTGCGGTATTTGATTTCCTCTGACTAGTTTTGTGCGATGTACACAAGACGATCTTTTCTTTACCATACAAGTTCAATCGCTCTGGGGTTCTCCGGCTTGCGGCGTCTTTCGGCCGGGGATGCAAAAAACCTCAGGACACGAGGGTACGGTCCCTTGATTGCGGATCGCGATAAAATCTTGGATCTGCCCGGCGGATTTTCCTATGAAATAATCGGACGGGCGGGTGAAACCATGTCGGACGGTTTGATTTTGCCGGGTAGTCCCGACGGAATGGCGGCCTTCCCCGGCAAAGGGGACGAAGTGGTTGTGGTTCGCAATCATGAAGTCAGTGCGGGCAGCTCTTCGGGACAAGGAGCCTTTGGTCGGCGTAACGAACTTTTGAACAAGATCAACAAGGACCGCTTTTACGATTCGGGAAAAAAATCTCCATGCCTGGGGGGAACGAGCACTTTCGTTTATGACACCCGAAAGAAAGCGGTGGTCAGGCAATTTCTCAGCTTGGCCGGGACGATTCGAAATTGCGCCGGCGGACCGACTCCATGGAATTCATGGATCACCTGTGAGGAAACGGTGGTAAAATCCGGGGGCAACCTGGCTCGAGACCACGGGTGGTGTTTTGACGTTCCCGCTACCGATCAACCTGAACTTGCCGACCCTGTACCGCTCAAGGCCATGGGTCGGTTTAACCACGAAGCGGTTGCCGTTGATCCTGAGACGGGGGAGGTATTTGAAACGGAGGACAGGCACGAAGGTCTGATTTACAGGTTTGTCCCGAAGGTGAAGGGAAAACTTGCCGAAGGCGGAAAGCTTTACGCTCTCAAAGTCAAAGGAAAGCCAAGCTTGGATACTAGAAATTGGTCGCAACCTACTTTTTCGGTAGGCGATTCCAAGGAAATCGAATGGATTGAAATGAAAGAAGTCGAGTCTCCCAGAGATGACTTGCGAATCCGTGGATTCAAAGATGGAGCGGCTTGTTTTGCCCGGGGAGAAGGAATGTGGTACTCCGAAGGATCAATCTTTATTGCATGCACGAACGGTGGCAAAAAACAAAGGGGTCAAATATGGAAATTAAACCGTAATAAAATTGAACTCTATTCAGAGCCGAATGATGCGGACTTAGTTGATAACTGCGATAACTTAACGGTTGCGCCTTGGGGGGATTTGATACTTTGCGAAGACGGAAAAGGAGATCAATTTTTAGACGTAATTACACCCGAGGGGAAGATTTTCAAGCTCGCAAAAAATGCAAAAAGCAGTGGTGAATTTGCGGGAGTTTGTTTTTCACCGGACGGATCGACTCTTTTTGTAAATATGCAAAGAGAGGGTTTGACCCTGGCGATTACCGGACCCTGGAAAGAGAAAACCTGACGATTTTTCCTCTATTCTTTTACTTGTCCCGAGGTATCCTTGCGGAATGACAGGTTCTTAAGCTGATCCTTGACCGGGTTGAGACCCTTTTTCCCGAGTCGATCCTTGTTTTTGGCGATATCGAACCACAGTTCGGACATCTTCTTGACTCGCTCTGAAT
>JAYOII010000001.1:0-12180 GCA_038118685.1 Opitutia bacterium | reverse complement strand
CTGAATACTTGGCGGAAAGATCATTGAGTTCCGTCCGGTCCTTTTGCAGGTCATAAAGTTCCCACTTTCCCCCTTTTGCGGAAACAAGCTTCCATTTTCCCTGACGCAAGGCTCGATCCGTGCCGAAGTGAAAATAAAGGTTTTCATGACCTTTTCTTTCCTGACCCTGAAAAATAGGAACAAGAGATTTGCCTTCGAGTGGTTCGATTGTTCGATTCCCAACTTGTTTTGGATATTTTGCGCCGCTTAGCTCAAGAAAGGTCGCCATGAAGTCAATGAGGTGTCCCGGTTGGCGCGTTATGCTTCCGGGTTTTGTTTTCAATCCCTTCGGCCAGTGAACGATCAAGGGAGATGAAATCCCGCCTTCATGCTGGTTCTGCTTGTAGAGCCGGAACGGGGTGTTGCTGGCTTGGGCCCAGGAGGCATCGTAAGTCCAGTACGAATTGGGATCCCATGGCTTGAGGTTTCTTCCTCGGGTCCGCTCGAAAGGGCATCCTCCATTATCCGCGCAGAATAGAAAAAGGGTATCCTCGAAGACCTTTCTCTGCTCCAATTCTCGGATTAGCCGCCCGATATTCCGGTCCATGACGTCGATCATGGCGGCAAAGACCTCCATTCGGTCCGCTTCCCATTTCTTTTCCGATTGCTTGATCGAATTCCAGGCGGGGACGTGATCGGCCCTCGGGGAAAGCTTGAATTTGCGGGGTATTACTCCAGTGGTCAACTGTTTGGCATACCTGGTCTGCCTCAGTTGATCCCAACCGGCATCGTACTTGCCATCGTATTTTTCAACGTCCTTTTGAGGGGCGTGGAGGGGGTAATGGGGGGCATTGTAGGCCAGGTATAGAAAGAACGGGTCGGAGTCCTCCCCGATCTTGCCTTCCTTGACAAAGTCCAGGGCAAAATCCGTGATGGCATGAGTCGTGTAAAAGGGTTTGCCGTTCAGAGTCTCGGGGACGGTCCATTGCTCGCCGTTCAAGCGAAAGCTATTGTCTCCGGTAAAGAAGTTGCAGGCTCCCGAAAGGTGACCCCAATAGCGCTGAAAACCGAAATCAGTGGGCTGTTTGCTCAAATGCCATTTTCCGGACATCCAGGTCGAATACCCTGCCGGTTTGAGGACTTCGGCGATCGTCGCCCCGCGACTCAGGCTGCCGGAACCAGCCTGGTCGCAATAAAGTCCCGTCAGCAAAGAAACACGGGATGAGTGGCATTTGGCGGTGTTGTAGAACTGACTGAAGCGCAGTCCATTTTGGGCCAAGCGGTCCAAGTTCGGAGTTTCAATTTCCGATCCGTAGCAACCGAGATCGGAAAAGCCCAAGTCATCGGCCATAATGAGAACGATGTTGGGCCGCTTGGCTTGCCCGGTCAAAACGGTTCCAAGCAGGAGGAACAATAATTTGCAGAGCTTCATGAAAATTTATTTATTTTTTAAGTTCTGGGTCAGGTGTCGCCGATCAGAGTCTATTCAAGGTTTCCAAGGGATTTTGCGGTCGAATATATCGCCATAGGGCTCATAGCCGTTGTAATCGACCCCCTCCCGCCTCCAGGCTTCTACCGCTTCATCGTAACGGGCTCGCATTTTTTTCAAGTTCTTTCCTTTTTGCGGGCTCAAGTTGGTTAATTCGTATGGGTCCTTGGCCAAGTGGTACAATTCCTCGGTCGCCTCGAATTCCCCCGACTCGTAGGGCCAGTAAATATATTTATAGTCTTTGGTTACCACTCCGTATGTATGGGCTTCTTTCGGTCCCCAGACGTTTATCAGGGCCGCCGTTTCACGGACGGCTGTCTTGGGGTTGTCCAGGAGGGGCAGCAAGCTTACGCCGTCTATGCCGTCGGGCGCCTTTATTCCCGCCAGGTCAAGAATGGTCGGCGCCATGTCGATATTTGCGGTCAGAGCGTCGGAACGCAAATTCTCCCCACTGGAAGAGTGGCGGGGATCGTAAATAATGAGAGGAACGTTGGTCGATTCTTCGTAAGGCAGGACTTTCGAGCCATAGCCGTGGGAACCACAAAAGAAGCCATTGTCCGACGTGAAGATGAATACGGTGTTCTTTTCCACGCCCGCTTCCTTGACCGCGGATCGGATCATGCCAACTGCTGCATCCACACCGTGTACCATTTGATGGTAGGTAGCCATGACCTCGTCGTATTTGTCACGGTATCCCCAGCTGATGAAGCGTTCGTATTGCCGGCCCTGTTTGCTTTGAAGGGAAAAGTGCTTCCCGTACTCCCGGCCATAATTGAGCGGCTTGGTGAATTTTTTGCCCGCATATACCTTGTCGAAAAGAGGATCCGGTTGGTCTGGTTTGTGGGGTGCCTTGAAACTGATCGAGAGACAGAAGGGCTTGCCCGTCTTAGCCGATTCCTTGACGAAGTCACGACCGAACGCACCGTATGATCTCGAGGAGTGGGGGTACTTCTCGGCGTAGGCTTTCATGCTGGGGTTTTTGGCGGTGGCGTAATTGGTTTGACCGGGCCCGCCGCCCCATTTGTCGAAATCCTCTTTCGGCAAATACTTCGGTCCTTTGCCCGTGCCTTTCCGAACTTCGAAGCCGAATTTGCCGGCAAAGGCGGTCAGATAGCCGGCTTGACGCAGACGGACGGGATAAGAGGTCTTCCAAAGTTTCTCGGTCAGCGGGCCATGATCGAAATTACAACCATGACGGTACTCATAAAGTCCGGTCATGACGTTCACGCGGCTGGCCATGCAGATCGCAGTCGTGTCGTAGTGGTGATCGAAAGTCATGCCGGACAAAGACAAATCGTCTATGTGCGGGGTTTGGACGTCTTTGTTGCCGTAGCATCCCAGAGAGTAGCTGGACTGGTCATCGGTGAAGAGAAAAATAATGTTGGGTTTGCTCTCCGCTTCCGTCCGGAGGGAAAAGCTAAAAGCAAGGAGGAAGGCTGCGGTAAATTTAATTAAATTTTTCATTTTGTCTTTTTAATCTGCTCTGATACTCAGGTCTGGATTTCCAAGCCTTGAAATATTTTTCGTAGGCCGGAACCTCGGTCCAAAAGATACGCGGGGGTTGAGGGAGAACCTTTCCTTCGGGGTAGTCTTTGCCTTCGACACTACGGTCAATTGAGGTTCTTGCGTCTACGAGGGTCTTTCGTAATCGGGTCACTTGATCGTGATGAGGTTCAAAGAGGTCATTGGATTCGGATGGATCTTCGGCGAGGTTGAAAAGTTCGATTTTCCGACGGTCTCCACGTGGTTGGGATATGATTTTCCAGTCATTGTCGATGATTGCCATGCGAGCCCGACTGCGGAAAATCAAAGGCTTTTTGCGTGGACCGATTTCTTTGTTCATCAATTGCAGAAGGCTTTGCCCGTCCTGAGGTTGCTGCATCGAGGAGTCAGGCAACCCTGCAATTTCTGCAATGGTGGGAAAGATATCCGCAGCCCCTGCGGGAAACTTCGTGGTGCGGAATTTATTTATTCCCTTTGGCCACTCGATGATGGCAGGCACTCGGATGCCTCCCTCGTACAAGCTTCCCTTGAAATCTCTCAATCCGCCGGTTGTCGTCGGGTTGATCTTGGGCAGACCTCCGTTGTCGCTCGTAAACCAAACAAGCGTATCTTTCTCGACGTTCATCTTTCTCAAACCGGCCCTCAGGGTTCCTATGCTTCGGTCCATGGCTCTCAGTTCGGCGTAATGGGCTCGGGAGTTACCCTCCAATTGGTCGAACTCCTGCAAATCCTTTTCAAGGGCCATCCACGGGCTGTGTGGAGTCCCGTACCAGATAACGCAAAAGAAGGGCTTGTTCGCCTTGGCTTGTTTGTCGATGAACTCAAGAGCCTCCTCCACGATGATTTCGGAAGAATCGCCCTTGAATTCCTCGAACTTGCCTTGGCGGCTCATTACGGGATTTAGGTCGAAGAAATTGGTGACCGATAGCCAGTGATCAAAGCCGAAGGCTTCCGGACCGCTTGGGTCCTTGGGAAGAACCGGCACTCCAGGGCCTCGCAAACCGTTGAGGTGCCATTTCCCGAAATGGCCGGTTGCGTACCCGGCGTTTTTCATTGCTTGGGGGAGCGTCTTTTCCTGTTTGCGCAAGGCGTATCCATGATCGAATACACCTGTTCTGTCGTGGGTTCTTCCAGTCAGTATGGTCGCCCGGGTAGGTGAGCAAACGGGGCCTCCGGCATAGAACCGGTCGAAGCGAAGTCCCTTGGAGGCCATTTCATCGAGGTGGGGTGTCTTGAGCACCGGATGTTCGTAATAGCCGGTCTGTCCCCATCCCTGGTCGTCCGCCATGACCAGAACGAAATTCGTTTGCTTTTGGGCGGCTTTTGCCTGGGAAAGGAAAAGAAGCAGGAGAAAGGAAAGTAATCTCATGACAAAAGCGGGACGGGGAGGTGATTTACTTTACGATCAGGTTTCCTTTCATGATCGTCCAATGACCGGGGAAACTGCACAAATAGGGATAAACGCCGGGTTTCCCAGGTGCTTTGAAGCGAAGGATTTCGGTCTCCCCTTGCTTGAGCATCTTGGTATGGAGAATGATCTTCTTGGACTTGGGAATGAATTGTCCGCTCTTGGCGGCTTCGGGATCCTTGGCCATCTCATTCGCCGCCAAGCCGACTTCCTCAAGGGAATCGGGTTGGACCAGAACCAAATTATGCGGGGTGGCGTCCGGGTTGCTGAACTCAATGCGGACCGGTTGGTTCGGTTTGGCGGGGATATCTCCGGCGGGCGCGAATTTATACTCGCCCAAGTTCGGCTTGTCCATGTACTCGGTAGCGAAAATCATCCTTTCCTTGACGCAGGAAACCTTGACCTTTAGCAGGTTCTTTTGGCGGTCGAATTTGCTATCCCATTTGGATTTCTCGGCTTTCTCCTTTTCGATCTTCTTGCGGAACAAAAAGGCATGAACCTCGGGGTGAGTCTTTTCGACGGTATCTGCATTCCAGAACTTCCGCATGGGGGCGGAACCAAGGGAAGTATTGATGGCGTAGGACAAGTGCTTCTCGTTTGGCTTCGTGGTCAGGTCGGCCAAGGTCTCGAAAGCCTCCTTGCTTCCTACGTAACTGCACGCAATGGCGGCTTCGAGACGGACCAAGCCATTTTCATCGTTTGCCGCGGAAGCGAGCAAGCGGTCTCCATCCTTCGCCAGTCCGTGCCAGTGTCTGAGCTGACGGGCGGCGGCGGCCCGGGCATTGTGGTTTTCACAAGCCAGCAACTCTCTGAGCAAAGAGAGGTTGGCTTCTTCGACGTTACGGTATGTCCACATTGCCTCCACCTGATGATGCCTGAAGCGCGGATCTTTCGGATCGAGGTTCTTGACCCATTGATCGAGGGCTTTTTTGACTTGGGCAGGTTCCATTTCCCTCAATTCCCGCTTGGCCCAGTAGCGGTAGCGATATTCACGCCTCTTGAGAATTTCAAGCAGTTCGCTTAGGCCGGCACCGCTGATCTTGGGTGCCTGAACGGGCTTGGCTCCTTTGGGAAAAATCCTCCAAATTCTTCCGGATTTGCGGTCTCTGCGCTCGTCTCTCAAGGAATACTGAGCATGACCCTTTACCGGGTTGTACCAATCGCAGACGTACATACCCCCTTGGGGGCCGTATCTCAAGTCTACCGGTATGAAACTGAGGTTGGTCGAGAAGATGATGTCGGAGACGTACTGCTCTTCGTAGCCGAAGTCATATTCATTCCACTTCAGGATTTCCACCCGGTTGGTCGACTTGTAGCGCACTTTGACCATGCTTCCTTGTAGGTTCTTGGGCCAATTGGGAAAGTCGATGAACTCCTGTCCGCAAACCCCGGAATAGGCTTGCATGCCCGAGGGTCTGGGGTGCTGCTCCGGATAAGGGGGGTCAAGGGCATGGTGAGCGGAGGCGAAGATCGGATAACTGGCAACGTGCTGGCCCCAGTCGTCGAAGGTTACGCCCCAAGGGTTGGTGCTTGCATGGGTTCCGAAAGCGGTCAGGCGGTGAAGTTTCGGTTCCCAGGCAAACCATCCGCTGTTTTGTTGGCGGACGGGGCCGTACGGAGTCTCCACTTGGGTGTGGTGAAAGATCGATTCCCTAAAGATGAGGTCGCCATCGGGCGTCCAGGCGAAATCGTGGAGGGCATGGTGCGAGTCCTCGCAACCGAACCCGGTCAGGACGGTTTCCTTGTGATCGGCTTTACCGTCCCCGTCGGTATCCTTGAGAAAGGTCATGTGGGGTTCTTCCGAGACATAGATCCCTCCGTTGCCGAATTCGAAGGAAAGGGGAACGTTCAGCCCTTCGGCCCAAACCGAGCACTTGTCGGCCTTTCCATCCTTGTCAAGGTCCTCGAGAATGACGATTTTGTCATCCGGGGCGCGTCCGGGGTAGACATGGGGGTAGGTCGTGGAGCAACTGACCCAAAGCCGGCCTTGCGAATCCCAGCGCATCTGAATCGGACAAGCGAGGTCGGGGAATTGTTCTTCTCCGGCAAATAGAGTGACCTCGAACCGAGGATCAACCTTGAAGGCACTTCGTTCGTCCTTGGCGGACATCCATTTGTTGGCCCCGCGCGACTGCTTGGTCTTGGGCATTTCAGGGACGTTGGAATCGTCGATTTTGGCCGGAACTTTCTTTCCTTGAGCCAGGGCATGAATGCGCTTGTCCCGGTTGGCGGTCATGATATCGAAATTGCGCATGGCCGGGAGGAAGTCCAGATAGCCGTAGCTTCTGTTGCGTCCGCCCGTGTAATAAAAAGTATTCAGGGGCCGGTAACGGAAAAAGTGTTGGCGATTCTTTTCAACCACTGCCTCCCGTACCTTTTCGTCCAACTTTGGAGCGTCTTCGCCGAAAAGCTGCTCGAAAACGGTGGCGGCAAAAACCCGGTAGCCCTTTTCATTCAGGTGCGCTCCGTTTATGGTCAGGTCGCTGCCGGGCGAGGACATCGCGGTTTCGGTCGCGGTAAATGAGTCGACAAACCCCACCTTTTGCTCGGCGGCTACCTCCTTCATGACCTTGAGGTAGGTCCGGATGTTCCTGTTGTTCATGTCAGCTGCGTCCACGCCCTTGACGTTTTCATTGGCTATGGGAGAAATCAAAACTACCTGGGCAGCCGTCTTGCCGTTGAAGGCTTTGGATTTAATGGTCTCCAGGTATTTGGTGAGTCGCTCGCGAAAGGCAGGCAAACCCTCTTTGCCTGCAAAAGACTCATTGTAACCGAAGGCTGCCAATACGAGGTCCGCCTGCATGGCCGTCAAGTGTTGTTCGCCGTCGGCGAAGTTGGCTGGCCGGGGTTGCAGGTCGACTTCATCGGCGGCCCAAGAAAGGTTGCGTATGACAAGGGCTTTGTCCGGATGGGCTTGCTGGATGAGCGTCTCCAGATGTCCGAATTCATGCATCCGGTCAAACAGGGTGTTGCCGACTAACCCGATCCGGGTGCCCTTGTTCAACTTGAGGGGCAAGGACGTTTGTACGGGGTCGGTTGCTTCGGCGCGTTTGGCCGTCTTCCCGAACATCGCGTATTTTTGATAGTCTTCCTCACCATTCAGAATTGGGGTGAGCAGAAAAGTGTGCGTTAATAAAATAGATTTTAATGCGATTAAAAAACAGCTTGCTTGTTTCATTTAGTTTGCGGTGTTAAGTCGGGCTGAGAGAGTCTTGTTCAGTTGGGTAACGATTTTGCGTTGGCTTTTCGCTAGGTTCTTGGTTTCGGCATCCGGGGTTCGATGGTCGTACAATTCGAATTCACCATTTTTATGGACGATTAAACGGTGAGTTCGAGTGCGGATGGTTTGAGAGTTTCCTTTGTAAGAAATGGCCGGATGACCTTTTGCTTTTGCTTTTTTCAATATCGGCAGAAGGGATTGTCCGTGTAGAGAGTCGGGAATCTCGAGCCCCGCCAACTCGCAAACCGTCGGAAAGACGTCGAGGGTTTCGACGATGGAGAGAGTGGGTTCACCTGGATTGGGGATTCCCGGATAGGAAATGATCAAAGGGGAGCGCAGGGATTCCTCAAACAGGGCATGCTTGCCCCAAATCCCATGTTCACCCAAATGCCAACCATGATCCCCCCAGAGGATGATTATGGTGTCGTCGCGCAATTTCAATTCATCGAGCTTGCCGAGGATGCGTCCGACGAGGGCGTCGGCATAGGTCACGCACCCCGCATAATGACGACGAACCTCCAAAGCGAAGTCGGCGTCGGTGTTCGGGTTACGCTGCCAGCGGTTGTATTTCATAAACTCGCCCGATCCATGCCAGGTTGTTTTGCCGGATGGCTTGAAAGGATGCGGAGTGGGGGGCAGCTTTGCCTTGAGGTAGGGTTTCACGTACTGGAGAGGCGCCCCGAAGGGTAGATGCGGACGGATGATGCCAACCGCGAGGAAGAACGGTTTCTTCCCGGAGCTAAGATCGTCCAATTGGCGCAGGGTCTCGTCGGTGATAAGTCCGTCGGGATAGGCCCCGTCCGGTCCGTCAAAGGCCTGATAGACGTCCATGTCCTTGGCGTTCTTGCGAATTTCTCCATTGGCCAAACCGTGCATGGCGCCACGCGGGTGTTGCCAAGGTCCGGCGGGCAAGAGGTGTCGGTCCCAGGATTCGGGCATTTCGGGTTTGTCATCCTCATTCCAGTCCGTCCCTCCTCTTCCTCCGGGGTGATGCGATACTTTGCCGACGGACACGGTGACGTATCCGTTTTTTCGGAACCAGGCGGGAAAACTAGGGCTCTGAACATGGTTTGAACGAGCAAAAAGGGCTCCGTTGTGGGAAGGTCCGTATTTTCCGGTCAAAAGAGTATACCGCGACGCGCCGCAGGTGGGCGCCTGCACGTAATGACGATGAAAGGGGCGCCCTTGAGCGGCAAGTTTGTCCATGTTCGGCGACTTTACGTAGTTTGCTCCGAAGGATTTGAGTTCCGGGCGCAAGTCGTCGACGCAAATCAAGAGAACGTTGGGTTTGATCAAACCATTCGCATGTGAAGCGATCGCCATCGTCGCGATAAGAATCAGCAGGCGCCGCAAGTGGGAAAGGGACGGGGGCATCGAACAAGAAAAAGTAGAATCTTCGGTATTTACAACCCAAGAAGACGCGCGTCCTCGAAAAAAGTTTCAGTCCATGCGGAATTTGAATTTCCACAAAGAGAACCCGCCGCCTCTTTGACTAGCGGTTGATTCTGACAGAAATCCCTCCGCCCCGGGAAAAGGAACGGGATGAAGTGGAGAGCCCGGCCCCGGATACTCCGACTCCCGACATCCTCATTCCGCCGCCGAACGGGTTGACGAAGACGGGAGCAGGTCCGCGGGGGAGAACAAGAACTTGGTTGTTGGCGGGGTTTCCGTTTACAACCACGATTCTTTGGGGTTGCTGATAAAGAATGGGTCCGCCCACGCTGGAAAGGCCATACAGGTTGCCGGATGGCAAATAAGTGGTTCCTGTAGCAATGGTCCGGTTGGAGCCGGCCTGAAAGGCAATTCTAGCTTGCCAATTGTCTTTGACGAGATCGAAACTGACTTGGGTCGCATTAAAACGATCATAGGTTCGGCCCAATCGATCGTAACCGTCGACCCAAGCAAGAAAAGGCGTTGGACCGTTACCGATCACAATGGGGGCGTAGCCAGGGCCGTAAAGTACGGTTTGACCATAGCCGATCCCGCCGGCGTTGAGGATCTTGAGGTACATTTGCAGATGACCGGGGTATTCCTTGCCGACGTATAAATAATTTTCCTTTGTTCCCTTCACCCATTTCAAAACATAAGCCTGATCTTCTGCGCTGAAATTCGAAAGCTTGGAATTGAAGGTCCGTCCGTCCGCGCGCCGGATGCTCACGACGTCGATTTTCTCATCATACCCGATCAAGGTCGCTTCGATTTTACGGACGCCATCCGAGCTCGTGAAGGTCCTTGACCAAACCGAGAGGCTGCTAAACAGCACGGCGAGCGCGACCATGAAAATCTTCATGTTCAACACCCTAAGGGCGTCCCCTCCCCTCCGTCAAATGCCAAGAAGGGTTTTTTTGTCTTGTCGGGATGGCAAGACAAGCATCCAATGCCATCAAAATTCAATCTTCAATCAACCCGGACTCTAATGAAACTCTCTTCTTTCCTTGCCTTTTCAATCCTCTCGCTCTGCCTCTCTTTGACGGCCAAGGATTTGCCTTTTGGAAGCAAGCCCAACGTCATTCTCATGATTACCGATGACCAAGGCTACGGCCCGATAGGCAAACATGGCAATCCATGGATCAAGACTCCCAACTTGGACAAGCTTCATGGCCAAAGTACGCGGTTCGAACGGTTTTTGGTCAGCCCGACCTGCTCTCCTACCCGGGCCGCCCTCATGTCGGGACGCCACCCGATGAAGAATGGAATTACCCATACGATTCTGGAACGCGAACGCATGGCTCTGAGCACGGTGACCCTTCCTCAGGTTTTGGCCAAGGCGGGTTACGTTTCGGGAATTTTCGGAAAGTGGCACTTGGGGGACGAGGAACCTTATCAGCCTCACAAGCGCGGTTTCGACGAGGCCTTTATTCACGGTGCGGGAGGAATTGGTCAGGCTTACAAATGCTCTTGCGCCGATGCGCCGGGAAACAAGTACTTCAACCCGACCATCCGGCACAACGGTTCCTTCGTAAAGACCAAGGGGTATTGCACGGATTTGTTTTTCACGGCCGGGCTGGGGTGGGTCAAAAAGGTGAAGGACAAAGGAAAACCCTTTTTCGCCTATATTACGACCAATGCGCCGCACGGTCCTTTCATCGCCCCGCCCGAAAAGGCCAAGCGTTTCAAAGACTTGGGTTTTTCCGAAAGAGATGCCGGTTTTTATGGGATGATCGAGAATATCGACGAGAACATGGGGAGGCTTATGAACAAGCTCGATGAATGGGACTTGAGTAAAGACACCATTCTTATCTTTATGTCCGACAACGGCTCGGTTGGTGGAATGGTGCGGGAAGGCGCCAAACTGGGAACTTCAAAGGGGGGCAAGCCCATGCTAGGCTTCAACGCAGGAATGAAGGGGGCCAAGGGCTCGTCTGACGAAGGTGGAGTCCGCGTCCCGTTCTTCGTTCGCTGGCCTGGTAAATTTGGAGCGGGGAAGGCCGTGCAAAGGATTTGCGCTCACATTGACCTCTTGCCGACACTTGCGGATATTGCGGGAATCGAGCAATTACCCAAAGGCCAAGTCGAGGGTCGAAGCCTCGTTCCTCTTCTCAAGAATCCCAAGACCAAGTGGAAAGACCGCTATCTTTTCACGCAAGGGGCTCGCTGGAAGACGGGATCCGAGCCGACGGATCATATGTGGAAGCGGTTTGCGGTCCGCAACGAGCGTTTTCGGCTTGTGGAGAACAGTCTTTACGACATGGAGAAGGATCCTTCCCAAAAGACTGACGTTGCATCCGAGCACCCCGAGGTGGTCAAGGCCATGCGGGCCGCTTACGAAAAGTTTTGGAAGGAAACCCGGCCTCTGATGGTAAACGAGGACGTTCCCATGTCCCCCACCCGCCCCTTCCACGTTTTGCACGCCAAGCAATTGGAGGAAGGCGGGATTCCGGACTGGCAGCCTCCCAAGCTTTGAAACCAACGGAAAGGAAATCCTCAGTCATGCCCGATTCACCTAAGCTGAACGCCCCATGGGGAACCCCCTCGGGCGGCATGACTCGTCGCTCCTCTTTCAAATGGGCCGCCACTGCGGCGGCCGGGGCCATGGCAACCGCGAGCAGTACGTCCGTAGCGACCGCCGGGCCCGGCAAGGCCGACGACCGACGCCGTTCATCGAAACGCTACCAGATGAAGAAGTCCATCAACCAATGGGCTTTCCCCTATCCGGAGAGAATGAACCTTCGGGAGTGCATGCAATTGGCCAAAGATGCGGGGTTCGACGGGATCGAATTGAACTATGACTTGGACAACGATCTTTCCCCGAAAAGCGGGACCAAGGAGTATCATGCCATACGCAAGATGGCCGATGAGATCGGGATCGCGATAAGCGGTTTGTGTTCCTTCCTGTTCTGGCCTTATCCTTTGACGAGCAACGACCCCCAGGAAAGAAAACGCGGCATGGAGTTGGCGGGCCTGATGACGAGGGCCGCTCACGATCTCGGGGTGGAAAACCTGCTGGTGGTGCCCGGCGCCGTACACATGCCCTGGCGTGAGGATCACGATCCAACGCCCAACGACGTTTGCGACAAACGGGCCCGCGAGGCCATGGGAAAACTTCTCCCCACCGCTGAGAAGCTTAAAGTGAAGCTGAAC